>CAYMQI010000045.1:6098-8939 GCA_964392715.1 uncultured Pseudomonadales bacterium
CCCGCCGGTGTCTCCCCCATCTGGCCCGAGCTCAATAATGTGGTCGACGTTTTTGATGACGTCTAAATTGTGCTCGATGACGATGACGGTGTTGTTTTGGATAACCAGGGATCGGAGAACGTTTAAGAGTTTTTTGGTGTCTTCAAAGTGGAGACCGGTGGTGGGTTCGTCTAAGAGATAGATGGTGTGGCCGAGGGAATGGATCGAGAGCTCGCGGGCTAGTTTGACGCGTTGGGCTTCGCCGCCAGAGAGAGTGGGGGCGGGCTGCCCAAGTTCAATGTAGCCCAAACCGACGTCGAAGAGGGTCTGGAGTTTGTCCTTCAAGCCTCGGTGATTATGAAAAAATTCGAGAGCTTCTTCGACGGTTTGGTGCAAGACATCGGAGATGGACAGGCCTTTGTAGAGAACCTCGAGCGTTTCAAAATTGTAGCGGGAGCCGGAGCAAACTTCGCAGGGAATGTAGATGTCGGGCATAAACTGCATTTCGATCTTGACCTGGCCCTCACCCTGACAAGCTTCGCAGCGACCGCCCTTGACGTTGAAGCTAAAGCGGCCGGGTTTGTAGCCGCGGGCGTGAGCCTCGGCAGTCTGCGCGAAGACGGCGCGAATAAGGTCGAAAATTTTGGTGTAGGTGGCGGGATTACTCCTGGGGGTTTTGCCGATGGGGCTTTGGTCAATCAGGCTGACACGGCTGATTGGTGAGGTGGTGGTAAGACCGGTAAAGTGATCGGTGCCCACGGCGATCTGGTGGCCTAAGTGTTGTTTGAGGGCCCAATAAAGGGTGTCGTGGATCAAGGAGGATTTGCCGGAGCCGGAGACACCGCTGACCGCCACTAATTGGCCCAAGGGGAAGGTAAGGTCTAAATTTTTGAGGTTGTGGAGAGTGCAACCGGTAAGGGTTAGGTGGTTGGATGATTCGATGGCTCGCGGATTAGATGGTTCAATGGCTAAATGGTTGCTGGTTTCGACTTTTTTCTTTCCTGATAGATATTGGCCGGTGAGGGAGTGGGGATTGTTGATCAGCTCTTGGAGTGTGCCTTGGGCGACCAAGGTGCCGCCGTGTTTGCCGGCGCCGGGCCCGAAGTCGAGGATCTGATCAGAGGCGCGCATGGTGTCGGCGTCGTGCTCGACGACGATGACGGAATTGCCGAGGTCCCGGAGGTGTTTGAGGGTGGTAATGAGGCGCTGGTTGTCGCGGGGATGGAGGCCAATGGTGGGTTCGTCGAGGATGTAGAGGACGCCGGTCAAGCCCGTGCCGATTTGGGAGGCCAAGCGGATGCGCTGGGCTTCGCCACCGGCCAGCGAGCCGGCTTCGCGGTTTAGGGTTAAGTAATTAAGGCCGACGGAGAGGAGAAATTCGAGGCGGGTGATGGTTTCTTTGATGATCAGGGCGGCGATTTCCCGTTCGCGGGGGCTTAAGACGCTCGCGTTTAGGGATTTGACCCAGTTGAGGGTTTGGCCGATAGAGTCGCTGGTGACTTCCGAGATGTTGCGGCCATCTATAGTTACGGCTAAGGATTCTGGTTTGAGGCGGTCGCCACGGCAAGAGGGGCAGACGGTTTTGGTCATAAAGCGCTCGATTTCGCGCCTGATATACTCGGAGTCGGTCTGGGTGTAGCGCCGCTCGAGGTTGGTGACAAAACCTTCGAAAGTTTCGTCGATGCTGGTATCGCGTCCGAAGCGGTTGGTGCCGTAGACGGTGTAGACTCTGCTCGGGTCATCGCCGTTTAAGAGAATATCTTTGAGGCTGGCCGGGAGGTTTTTGAAGGGAGTTTTCATCGACTCGCCATAGGCGGAGATGACGGTTTTGACCAGACGGCCGTACCAGGAATCGCCGGTGAGGATACGAGCGAAAGGGATAATGGCCCCTTCGGAGAGGCTAATTTCCGGGGCGACGATCTTGCCGGCGTCGATTTTGAGGAGGGTCCCCAGGCCGTTACAAGTGGGACAGGCGCCGTAAGGGGAGTTGAAAGAAAAGATGCGGGGTTCGATCTCGGAAATGCTAATGTTACAGTTAGGGCAGGCGAAAAGTTCTGAGTATAAGTGGTTTTGAGTATCTTTCGGTTTTTCTGGAAAGGTGAGTGAGTGGTCGCGGACGAGAGAAAGGGTGACGAGGCCGCCGGATAACTCGAGGGAGGTTTCGATACTTCTATTTAGACGAGAGCGGAGGAGGGCGCGCTGGTCGTCGGCTTTCAAAGCTTTTTTTTCGGCGGTGACGCGCTCAACGACGACTTCGATGGTGTGTTTGTTGGTTTTGATAAGGAGGATGTCTTCATCAAGGTCGATAACGTGGCCGTCGACCCTAACTTTGGTGTAGCCCTTTTTCTTTAAGTTATCGAAAAGGCCTTGGAACTCGCCCCGTTTGTCGCGGACCACCGGTGAGAGGAGCATGAGCCGCAGCTGCGGCCCGGTAAGGTTTAGGTCAATCTGCTCCATAACGGCAGCGGTGATTTGGTCGCTACTTTGCTTGGCGACTTCGGCGCCGCAGTTGGGGCAGTGGGGGTGACCGACGCGGGCAAACAAAAGTCTTAAATAATCGTAGATTTCGGTAATGGTACCGACGGTCGAACGGGGGTTGTGGGAAGTGGTTTTTTGGTCAATCGAGATTGCCGGTGAGAGACCGTCGATACTGTCAACGTCGGGCTTGCTCATGATCCCCAAAAACTGGCGGGCGTAGGAGGAAAGCGACTCGACGTAGCGCCTCTGGCCTTCGGCGTAGATGGTGTCGAAAGCCAGGGACGATTTGCCCGAGCCGGAGAGGCCGGTAAAGACGACGAGTTGGTTTTTGGGGATGGACACATCAACATTTTTTAAATTATGTTGACGTGCTCCTTTGATGAC
>CAYMQI010000046.1:0-1793 GCA_964392715.1 uncultured Pseudomonadales bacterium
GTGTACCAGATACACCAGAGAAAAAGCGACATTTGGTTTTTTAGGTGCTATATATCATTGGTAGGTTGTACTCAAAGGGAATCTTCAGCAAGCGTCTTTTCAGAAGAGCATATTCGAAATATTGACTCAATCTGCTCCGATGCAATTGCCAATCATAAATATGTTGATGTTGTTTTTAAGGGCATTGGACTTATCGGTAATCAAATATTCATTCAAGGTATGCCAGTTGACAATGGGTGGGAAACGCTTAGGACAGACGTAACTCAAGAGTTGGAAAGTCATGGAGAGCGCCCTATTTCTTATCCTGATAAATCACCGATCCATATGAATATCATACGTATTACTGATGCTTCAAGTGAAAAGCTTGAAATTTTGAGGGAGTTGATAGATCAATTGAGAGATATTGAAATAGGTACAGTACGTTTTTTGACAATTGAATTAGTTATCACTGACTTTGTTGTATCTAAGAAAAACATGGCCTCTTTGAAGGAATATTCACTAGAGAATGCAGATTGATATGCGACACAAATTAATCGCCTTTATTGGAGTTCCTGGGTCGGGTAAAACCACTGCAGCGAAAATTTTGGCACAATTCGGCTTCAGTCTTTCAGAAGAAGATTATACTAATAATTCTTTTTTAAGCAGATATTACGAAGAAATGCCTAGGTGGGCTTTTCACTCACAGATGTATTTCCTTATTAACAAGATCAAGCAACACGAAGTAATAAACAAATCACTTAAGAAAAGCCATGTTGTCCAAGATTTTCCTTTATACCAAGACGTTGCTTATGCCAGAACCACGCATAAGCTGGGTAATATGTCTAAAGAAGAATGGGAGCTTTATCACGATGCATTCAGGCTCTTTGATAAAAAGTTAAAACAACCTGACCTTCTTATTTATTTAAAAGTAACACCATCAACAGCAATTTCTAGAATTAGAACGAGAGGAAGAGACTTCGAGAGTAGTATTGATGAATCATATTTGTCTAGTCTGCAGGAATCAATTGAAGAGTTGGTTACCAATAATAAGAGTAAAGCAAAATCGCTTATCTTGGAAGCTGACGAAATTAATCTTGTTTCTAATCAATTAGATATTAATGCGCTCTCTCTTCAGGTCAATAAATTTATTTCAGAACAAAAATGAAACAATTTGCGATTTATTTTATACCTAGTGACAAAAACTGTTATAAAATTGGTAGTAAGATCATTGGATACGACATATTGAGTGGAAAAAAAGTACATGCATCAAAAGATGCGCAAGCGGTCTTGGCTCAAAAACTTAACAGTAAATCAAGTCAGTATGGATTCCATATGACATTGACAGATGTTGTAGAAATTGAAGACCATTTACTAACAAATGCTTATGAACGAGCCAAATTTATCGTAAGTCTTTCCATTTTCAACAACATCAAGTTAAAGAGAGAGAAGATTGCAAGTATGCCCAATGCCAATGTTCTAGCAATCCAGTATATGAAGAACATAAAAATAATGCTTTTACACTTTTTACTTGTTATATTTGTTCAAAGAATGGGAAGTGATTCGGGTTATTTAAAACAGGTAAATGGTTTCGATACTTGGAGGAAAATTAAAACTAGGTTGTTTTTAAGTCCATACATTTTTGATGATTTTTTACCTCATTTTTCACTTTTACAAAATTATGTGCAAAAGAATCATCAGTCTCTAAAAAAGGAATTAAAAGCAATGACTGAAGACTGCAATGATATTTGTCTTAATAAAATCGCGTTTGTGATAAGGGAATCTGACGAAGAAAACTTTAGAGTTTTTGGTTATTT
>CAYMQI010000046.1:1803-8915 GCA_964392715.1 uncultured Pseudomonadales bacterium
TTGTGCTTAAAACGGCAACAACTCCGAAGACTCCACTTTCAACGCTTTAGCAATTTTGTACAACGTGCGAATAGTTGGGTTTCTCTCACCTCGTTCAATTAATGAATACAGAGTGAAACTACTAACCAAGGACTAAACACCCATAGCCTTTTTCAATCTCTGTAATTCTGTAGCTGGGTTTCTAAACATGACATCTTCTGGATTAAATGACTCAAGATCTAGTTCACTGATGTCACTCACTCCAACCCAATCCATTAGTGACTGATGATCCTCGTGTTTTTTGTCTTTCAGAATTTCAATTTTGTCTTGATAACCCCAAGTTCCACCCGAGTCTTCCCAAGGACACGCTCGTTTACCAGCAATAACTTGTGGATAAACCTCTTTGGAATTAAGCGGTAGTACTTTTTCTAAAACAATCTTATGTTCCCAATTGTCGCCAAAATCATATACATAAGATAGCTTTGGCTGACTAGGTGACATAAATTCTTCTAATCTAGTTTTTTCTTCATCAAGCGCTTCCTCTCCTTCGCCCCAGTCATCTTCTGGATTAGGTATCGAAATGTGAATAGCATGTCGGTCCCAGGGGGAACCGATAAAGAATTGATGGAGATGATAATCTTTCCAACCAAAGCTGTCTTGGATAGCAATATGTAGTTCCCAGAAAGTCGCATCTGAGGGAAGGAGTAAACGTCGCCAAATTGGTGGTTTGATATCTTGCAAAGTGACTTTAAGCTGATATAGAGATTTATTGCTCATCTTTCTCCTTCCGCAGCTTCAGTAACGCAATGGTTTCCTCTCGCAACTTGGCTCTCACCCAATCTTTCTGCCCTTTAGTCAACAATTCGCCCACTCCGTCCAACACATTGCGGTTATTCATTTTTTCCAGTTTTTTCACACATTTTTTGACTAGTTCATCAAAGGGCATCTCTGCTCTTTGCTCCACAATCTTTTTGTTGATTGGAAACCGACTTTTCAAGAAAAACCAGACATCATAAATATCCCGGCTGGTTTTACCTATTCGCTCATACATGGCCATTAGTTTGTGGGCAAACATGTCCTCAGAGACAATCACTAGCATCGATACTCCAAGGTACGTCTTGATTTCATACCTGGATTCGAATTGTCGGCGATTGATTTCTACCTTAATGTTATGAGCTTTATCCTCGTATGAAAGCAGACAAAATAAGTTGTGGCGTTTTTTGTACGAATCCTTGAGAGTGCCGTATTTCTGAACGATTTCCACGACTCGCTCATAAACGTGGTCTTCCCTTCTCTCATCTAGTAAATCAAAATCTAGATCAACCGAAAATCGATCCAAACCATAAAACATCAAGGCTGCTGTCCCACCTTTAAATCCCAAAAAGGGTGAAATGGTAGTATCCGAATAGATATCCTTCAAGATCTGGAAGAGAATGGTTTTGTGAATTGAAGTGTCAAGTGTCATAGATTGAATCCTTCTTTAACAGACGATTTCACTTTTTTTTCTAATCGTTTATTTCCATATAATGGTAGTAATTGAGATATCTTTTCCCAATCAAGAGTCCGCAAGTTATCAAAGTGATAATCAGTATTGTTGTAAAGGGTGTCCAGGAAAGATCTCTCTTTAGTTGCAATAGAAACGCCATTTGTGTGTTGAACTCCAGTTGAGTTAGTCAAGACAATGTCCTTCACTTTTCGATATGAATACATTTGTTCATCAATAACAGTGTCTCGACTCAAATACGATGCGACGGTAATAGCTGTTTGGTATTGGAAAATCAAACCTTCTTTTGCTAAAACGGTTTCAAAACTGACATAAGAGGGGGTAAACACTCTTGTGGCTAGTTCTAATTTGTTATAATTCTTGTCTTTGACGTAGATGCCTCTGCGTAATCTATAAAGACTGCCTTTTTTGACATAGTAATTTAAGCGCACTCGAGCCGAGTCTGTATCGTTATCCTGCCACAACAAGGCAATGTCTTTTAATGTAAAGACGGTTTTGGCCGATCTCAAGATGGTGTCCAGATAGTTACCCTTTTGCATATTTTGAACTAAAAGTTGGGTTTAATCTAACTTACAGTTTAAATATACGTCTATTAGAGGTTGTTGTCAAGTATGCAGACGAAGTGAAAGTTTTCACTCCTACTGACAACTTTCCAGATATTCTTTTCAATACTGCAGAAATCTATTGACTTCCTTTGATCCATTCAGGGTATCCCGGGTAAGCCACCTAATCTATTTGTCGGAAAACCTCCCATCGTTCGAGCATTAAAAGACTTCGCCAGAGGCCTTTTTTTGTTCAAAGTGATTCTGGTAAACTTTGGGAGAATTAATATAGGAGAGGGGGAATTATGGCCAAGAACACCAACACGTTTACCGATGAAGAACGGGCCGCGATGCGGGCTCGCGCTCAAGAGCTGAAGGAAGAAGAGCGAGCCAACAAGAATAAAGCGGAAGGTGAAAAAGCCGTCCTAGCGGCGATCGCCAAGATGCAGGAATCGGATGGCACCATGGCCAAGCGGCTCCATGAGATCGTCAAAGCTAGTGCGCCAACCCTCTTCCCCAAAACTTGGTATGGAATGCCGGCGTACGCCAATCAGGATGGCAAGGTTGTCTGTTTCTTCCAAAGTGCCGCTAAGTTTAAAACCAGGTATGCCACGTTTGGCTTCCAGCATGATGCTAACCTCGACGAAGGCTCCATGTGGCCGGTCGCCTTCGCACTCAAGAAGTTGACGCCTGCCGAAGAGACAAGGATCGCAGTACTCGTAAAGAAAGCCTGCCTGCCGGCAGGCAGGCGGGAAGTTAAGATTCTGGTTTAACCTGGGATTGGAGAGCTTGTTCTTGGGAATGATACCAGTCTTGGTGCTTCTTTTTTAATTTGGAGAGTTGTTCTTTGATCTGGGGCCATTCTTCGTGGTGTGTAAATTTCTGCTCTACCAAGGTCAGAAAGTTTAAATATTCGGGTAAGCCCATCTTGTCGTTAGTTATTTTTTTGAGGGCGTAGATCATGGTATCGACGTCTTCGGGAATTTGTTGTTCCATGATTAGGCTTCGCTCTAGGGCTGCGTCCCAAGCGAGTGTTTGGGCGCGGTTGCGTATTGCATCGCTAGGCAAGTGAGGAAGGTGGTTGTATTGGGCCTTGATGTTTTTGGGGATGATGGAGGAGTTATGCAAGGGAACAATTACGAGAGAAGTGAATTGGTCCTGGTCTAGGTGCTGGTGATAGAGATTGAGAATTTTGAGGAAAAGAGCGGATGTTTGGTCATAGTATTGTGAGTTTTGGCCGAAGTCCAAGAGAATTTCTGTTAGCCATTGGGTTTGGGGCTGGTTGTTTTCGCTTAAGGGAAGATTTTGAGTCAAATAGAAGGCGATATTGCCCTGTTCAACTTCGGAGCAAGAGCCGTAATGATCGAGGAATTGGCAGGACCATTGTTCCCATGGAGGTTTGTTCATGTAACGAAAGCAGTGGCGTTTTGGCATGGAGCGGAGGAGTCGTTCTGTTTGGGCGAGCTCGAGCCTTTCTGGTAAGGGAGGGAGGTGGTTGGGATGTAACTTTTCGAGAAAGGACATATGTGTACTATAGCATGGGGGGGCGCTTCAGATTTTGAGTCCCTGATATACTTTTGGTATGGGATCCCTTAAAGGCGTGGACGAGTATATTGCCAGTGCCCCGAGAGAAGTACGGGGTAAACTTGAGGAGCTTCGCAAAGCTATTAAGGCAGTGGCTCCCAAGGCCGCAGAACGTATCAGCTACCGAATGCCCTATTACGCCTACAAAGGCCGATTAGTTTACTTTGCCTACTTCAAAAACCATATTGGGCTGTACATACCCACTCCTGTTATAGAAGAGCACCGGAGCCAACTCAAAGGCTATGTCACGGCCGCGGCCACGGTTCGTTTTCCCCTGGATGAAGAATTGCCCATGCTGCTTATTAAAAAGCTTGTAAAAGCGCGAGTGAAAAAGAACGAAGAAGCAGTTTTGAAAATCCCTTGAGGGCGGGATTTGGGGGGCGGCTTTTTGGTATAATTGGGTTTGAGAGGTGGTGAGCGAGTCGATCTACGGTTTGCGGATGAACACAACAAAAGTTTTTGAAACAACCGAGAAGACGGAAAAGAATGTTGGGTCAAACAACGGCCCTGCGACCGATTAACCCTGGTGATAAAACGGAACTGGAGCGTTTAAGGGAGATTGATCGCGCTACTTGGGCCATTATGGTGGGGGAGTTACGAGACGATGAGAGCCTCAAGTGGTTTGCGGGGCATGGTAGTGAAGAGGGGAGCGTAATTTTTGGGATTGACGGTTTGCCGGGAGTGGTGTCGGAAGCGGAAGCGGGCAAGTTGCAGGGGTGGGTGCAGTTTTGCCCTGACGAGGCGCACAGAGTGGAAGGGCTGGTGAAGTTGGGAATTTTGGAAGAGGCAGATTTACCAGAGGTGAGAGTGATGGAGATAAGCTATGCCAAGTGGCCGGGAGCAGTGTCTAAGCAAATTGCCAAAGGGGTGAGGCAAGCGTGCCTCAAACTAGCGGCGGAGGCAAAAATTGCAGAGAAAAGCGCGCGCGGCTTGATAATTACGGGGTATGTGGATCCGGCGAACATGGCGTCAATTAAAGTATTGGAAGCGTGCGGGTTTGAGAAGAGGGGGCAGCTGACATACAAAGAGGGAGCGGAAGTGTTGGATGATGTGTATATTTTGAATGGGGAGAAGCTAAAGGTAAAGGTTGACGGATCGGTTGGTAAACTTAGATGGTGGGGGAGAATACGAAACCGTTTGGGTTTGGGGGGCAGATGGCCAAGGGAGAGGTGATTGATATTCGTGTGGCTTGATTTATACTAGAGGTATGCTTAATTTGAATTCGGTAATGCTTGGTTCGGCAAGGCCCAAGGAGCTGGCCAAGTTCTATGAGAAGGTGTTGGGGAAGAAGGCTGATTGGGCGGAGGGAAGTTGGTTTGGCTGGCAGGTGGGGAGCGCGCACTTGACGATTGGCGAACACTCAGAAGTTAAAGGTATGGCCAAAGAACCGCAAAGGGTGATGGTTAATTTTGAGACGGAGGAAGTGGAGGAAGAGTTTGAGAGGATCAAGAAGTTGGGCGCTAGGGTAATAGCGGAACCGTACGAGATGGAGGGGATGTGGGTGGCCACGTTTGCCGATGCCGATGGCAATTATTTCCAATTGATGACGTCGTGGAAAGAGGGGTAGAAGATGTTTAAGAGAGGATTGGCGGCTGGACTGGTGCTGTTGGTGGTGGTTGGGTTTAGGTAAAGAGGAGGACGAGCTTGGTGATGGTGTAGGCGATGGCGCCACACAGAGGAAAGGTGATGAGCCAGGCGGTGAGAATGTTGCCGGCGACGGTCCATCTGACGCCGCTAATTCTAGTGGCGGAGCCGACACCCATGAGGGAGGTGGTGATGGTGTGGGTGGTAGAAAGGGGGATGCCAAAGCGGGAGGCGATTTCGATGGCCAGGGCGGCGCCGGTTTCGGCGGCGAAGCCGTGCTGGGGTTCGAGGTGAGCGAGCTTGGTGCCCATGGTTTTGATGATCTTCCAGCCACCAACGGAGGTGCCGATACCCATGACGGAGGCGCAGAGGAGGATGACCCACGTGGGGATGTAAAACTCGGGAATGAACCCCCCCAGGAGGAGGGCGAGGGCAAAGGCGCCCATAAATTTTTGGCCGTCGTTGCTGCCGTGACCGAAAGCGACAAAGGCGGCGGAGAAGACTTGGGCGTGGCCGAAAAAGTGTCTGACACGGCTGATGCCAGTATTGGCGAAGATGAGGGAGATGAGCTTGAAGATGGTGAAGGCGATGGAGAAACCAAGCACGGTAGAAAAGAGCAAGCCGAGGCCGACTTTGGCCCAGCCCTGCCAGAGGAGAGAAGAGAAGCCGCCCGAGGCCAGGGCGGAGCCGGTGAGGCCGGCGACGAGGGCGTGGCTTTCGCTGGTGGGGAGGCCAAATTTCCAGGCGAGGGTGCTCCAGAAGATGATGGCGATCATGGCCGAGGCGACGGTGATCAGAGAGATGGTGTCGGGGTTGACGATGTCGCGGCCGATGGTGGCGGCGACGGCGGTACCGGAGAGGGTGCCGACAATGTTGAGGGAGGTGGCCATGATGACGGCGGTTTTGGGGGAGAGGACGCGGGTGGAAACGACGGTGGCGATGGAGTTGGCGGCGTCGGTCCAGCCGTTGACAAACTCCGCCCAGAGGATGAGGAAGAGGACGAGGAGAAGGACGGGAGTGACGGGCATTTAGTTAATCCTCCTTCGCGAAATTCCCCGAGCGTCAGTTTGTGGGGCGTAGAGAGAGAATTTCGCTTCGGACGGATTTACGCTCTGTCCGAAGTATGGAAATTGATTCCCCGATCGTAAGATCGTGGGAGCTTCAAATGATTATATCGTCGACGGTGTCGGCGACGGCTTCACATGCGTCGAGGACTTGCTCTAAGTTGTCGTAGATGTGTTTCCACTTGATGATAAAAATTGGGCGTTTGGAGTGGAGGAAGAGGTTCATAAGGGCGGTGCGGGTGAGCTCGTCGCCTTTTTTCTCGAGTTGGTGGAGGGTGTGGATGATGACCTTCATGTCACTCACCTTTTTGCCTTTGTGGGCGAGGTGGCCGATCAAGTCGACGATGAGGGAGGTGGATTCGTCAATGAGTTCGACGTATTGGGCAAACTCGCGGCCGTTACCCTTGATACCCAGGAGATAAATGCCGGAGGTGACGTTTTCGATGTAATCGAGGACGTTGTTGAGGCTGTTGGCCAGGGTGTAGATGTCTTCGCGGTCGATGGGGGTGATAAAGGAGCGGTCGGCTTCGTGGTGTAAGAGGTGGGCATATTCGTCGCCTGTTAATTCGAGGCGTTGGACGGCGGCGGCCAAGCGCTTGTTTTTGGCGGTTGAGGCGGTGGGTTTGATTTTGGTGAGGTGGTTACTGGCTTGGTCGATGATGGCGGCCAGTTGGGAGAAGAGAGCAAAGAATTGGCCGGTTTGGGGGAAGAAAGGCATAAGAATTGCAGGAGCCGTGAATATTAAGAGACCAGCGGTATATTAATATATTATTGGTGCCGGCGAAATAGTTTATGGACGCGGCAGGGGCGCTAGTTTCTTTGACTTATAGGATAGTTTCTGGTATAGTCGAGTTC
>CAYMQI010000047.1:0-8389 GCA_964392715.1 uncultured Pseudomonadales bacterium
CAATTGTTCTAAAGTGGAAAATTTAGAGGATTTTGAAAAAGGAACTTTCGAACATACGGAATTACCCGATAAATCAACAAAAAAGGACGCTTTGTTGCCTCTGCATCCCACTTGGCTCCCCGACGAGGATTCGAACCTCGGACCTTGATCTTAACAGGATCCCGCTCTACCGCTGAGCTATCGGGGATTATCAACACTCTCCCAAAGAGTCTCGACCTCTATTATATCCGAAGATCTCCTTTTTCCAAGGAGACTGATGCTATACTCTCTCCATGGATCGCCTCAGAGAAATTGTTAGGTTCACCAAGGGGCCAGAGGACAAACCCCACTTCCCCAGATTTAAACCAGCAGGGACGTTGTCCCCACAAACTAGAATCAACTTCGCCCACCTTAAGCCCGGAGACAATCCGCTTTTCAGCCTTGAAACTGCGCCCAACGACCCTCCCTACTGTGAAAAAGCGGAATTACGTTGGCAAACAATTATTACCAATCCAGATAGCTTTAAACCCCTTTGTGCCGTTCACGAGATAATTCAAGTGAGGGTTTGGGATTCTCAAACCAAGAAACAAGCCGTGGTTGCAGATGCAAGGGTTGTCATCAAAGACAACGTCCCTATTCAAGGCAACCAAAAAAACGGCCTCGTTAAGCTGGAAGACCGGCTCTATATCACCTCAACCATTTTTACAGATGATCATGACCAACCTTTTGTTCTGGTAGCCAGACACGCCATGTTTCCGGATGAAACCAGGCAACAACTTATCAGCAGCTTCTTCCAAGAACAAATTTAACTTCACCCGTTTATTGAAGCTCCCACGATCTCACCATCGGGGAATCAACTTCTATACTTTGGACACAGCGTAAATCCATCCGAAGCGAAATTCGCTCTACATCCCACGAGCTGATGGTTCGACTGCGCTCACCATCCTGAGTTTAAGAAGGACACCCGGGGAATTTCGCAAAGGAGGATTAAAATTCCCCCATGCACACCAAACTTATCAAAACCAGCTACAACCAAGTCGCCGCCGCCTACAACCGCAACCGCCAGGAACTCAAAAGTACCAAATATCTAAATAAACTCCTCACCCTCCTGCCACCCCAATCCTCCGTTCTGGACTTAGGCTGCGGCGCCGGTATCCCTGTCGACACCACCCTCACCGCCAAAGGCCACCTCGTCACCGGCCTGGATATCTCAAAAACTCAAATCTCCCTCGCCCGCAAAAACTGCCCCCGCGGTGACTTCCAACTCAAAGACATCTCCTCCCTCAAACCCCGCCAATACGCCGTCGCCGCCGTCGTCTCCTTCTACGCCATCTTCCACATCCCCAGGGAAAAACACTCCCAACTCCTCCAAACCATCAACTCCTTCCTGCCAATTGGCGGCTACCTGCTCCTTACCATGGGCGACCGCAACTTTGAAGGCTTCCATAATTTTTTCGGCGTCACTATGTGGTCCAGTCACTACCACCCTACCACCAACACCAAACTCGTCCAAACCACCGGCTTCAAAATTCTCCTCGACGAACTCGACACTTCTGGCCGGGAAAATCACCAAATCATCCTCGCCCAAAAAATTAACAGTTCTCCCTAAAACCCCCTTTACCTTCTCTCAAATTATGCTATCTTAATTTTATGAACCAAGACGAAGTCTGTCCCAAATGCGGCGCTCCCTTAAGCCCGCCCGAAGAAACCCCCACCGGCCGCCGGCTCCAGAGATGCTCCAAAGGTAGCTGGAACAAAGAAACCAAACAAGCCGAAGGCTGCCCTTTTGTTAAGTGGCTCCAGACTGAACCCCAAACCCTCGACGAAAAATGTCCCAAATGCGGCGCGCCTCTGGTAATGCAAGTTACCCGCTTTGGCAAAAAAATGAAAAAATGCTCCAAAGGCGGTTGGGACAAGGAAGCCAAAAAACCAACCGGTTGCGACTACGTCGAGTGGCTCACCGGCACCACCGAGGCTCTGGATGAAAAATGCCCCGACTGTGGCGCCGACCTGGTCCTCTACACCACCGCCAAAGGCAAACGCCTCAAAAAATGCTCGACTTCCGGTTGGGACAGGGAGGCCAGAAAAGCCACCGGTTGTACTTATGTCGAGTGGCTCAAAGGCCCCATTCCCGACGCCGGCGGCGAAGAATACCTCCCTCCCCACCCCGCCGATTCTTAAACCCTGAGCGTAATCAAAGGGCCAAACCGCCATATTCTTTATTCTTTTCTAACCATGTCTTTTACCCTCCGTGTCTACCAGCTTATCCGCCGTATCCCCAAAGGCAAAGTGATGACCTATGGCCAGATTGCCAAAACCCTCAACCACCCCCACGCCGCCCGCGCCGTCGGCCTGGCCATGAAACTAAACCCCGACGCCCCGGCCACCCCCTGCCACCGCGTTGTGGCCAGCACCGGCAACCTCCACGGCTACTCAGCCCCAGGCGGCCTCACCACCAAAGCCCAAATGCTCCGGACCGAAGGCGTCCATTTCGTAGGCAACAAAGTCGACCTCACCCGCTCCCTCTGGCAACCAAGCTAACTACCGCGCTCTCGCCACCACAAACGCCCCCACTTCTCTCAACAATTTCTTCACTCCATCAGGCACACTTGCCCCCTCCACCAGCTCCTCCAACTCCGCCCTCCGGCTCTCAAGTAGCCTCTCCACTTGCTCGGCCACCCCGAGCGTCTCGGCCATTTTCCTGAACTTCCCATATTCCCCCTTCCCCATCGGTTTTCCGAAATAGCCCCACAGCTCCCTCGCCTTGCCGTCATTTTTGGCCATCTCCCCCACCACCGCCCTGATCACCGTCTGTTTATCCTCCACCACGTCACTACCCACCGACTTGCCCGTTTCCGCCACTTCTCCAAACACGTTCAACATATCGTCCTTAATCTGAAACATCACCCCCAATACTTTGCCCAACCCCGCCATCTCCCCCACCACCTCCTCCGCCTGCCCCGCCAAGATCGCCCCCAACTTTAAGGGCAAACCAAACGAATAACTGGCCGTCTTCATCCGATACATCTCCAGAATTTCCTCGACTCCATAATCCCCTCCCGCCATCACCACATCCCGTGCCTGGCCAAACCCCACTCTCACAAACTCCCGCACAAACTCCCGGACTACCCGCACCCTCTGGGCCACCCCCTCCTCCCCCAGCACGCCAAGCACCACAAAAAAAATCACGTCACTCAGGCAATAAGCCACGCTCTCCGCTTTCTTCCCACCCCCCACCACCCTCTCGCCCAACCCCAGCTCAATCCGCTTATGCAGCGCCGGCCTGCCCCGCCGCAGCTCGTCCCCGTCCATTACATCGTCCTGGATCAATAGCGCCGCCTGCATCAACTCCAACGCCGCTGCCACCGGCATGATTTCTTCCGGCTTTATCCGCCCGTCAAACGCCCTGGCCGTCTCTATCACCAACCCCGCCCTCATCCCTTTGCCACCGGGGATCATCTCCCGCACTGCCCCAATCCACTCCTCTGGCCACCCAAGCCCTCCCACTTCTTCCACCACTCGCCCAAAAGCCCTAAGCGCCCACTCATCAACTCTCCGCTTATGCCTGGCAAGCTTGTCAATCATCAGCCTCCTGAACCTTGGTCTCAATTACTCCAAAAAATCCTGCAATTTCTTTCTCTTACTTGGGTGTTTCAACTTCCGCAAAGCCTTCGCTTCAATCTGGCGGATCCTCTCCCGCGTCACCCCAAACTTCTTGCCTACCTCTTCAAGCGTCATCGGTTTGTAACCCAAACCAAATCTCATCTTCAATACTTTTGCCTCTCGGTCGCTCAAAGCCTCCAGCACCTCATCAATGTTTTCCTTGAGCAGCCTCTTACTGGTCGCATCATAAGGCGACGGTTGGCTCTCATCCGGAATAAAGTCCCCGAGGTACGAATCGTCATCATCCCCAATCGGCGTTTCCAACGAAGTTGTCTTCTGCGAAATCTTCATAATCTCCCGAATTTTCTCGACAGGCAGCTCCATCTCCTCCGCAATCTCCTCCGGCGCCGGTTCTTGCCCCAGGTCTTGCATCAACCGCCTCTGGATCCTGATCATCTTATTGATCGTCTCCACCATATGCACCGGGATCCTGATCGTCCTTGCCTGATCCGCAATCGCCCGCGTGATCGCTTGCCTAATCCACCACGTCGCGTAAGTGCTAAACTTAAACCCCTTGGTCCAGTCGTACTTCTCCACCGCCCTGATCAACCCCTTGTTCCCTTCCTGAATCAGATCCAAAAACGTCATTCCCCGACCAATATATTTCTTGGCAATCGACACCACCAACCTTAGGTTTGAGCTCGTCAACTTGGCCTTGGCCTTCAAGTCCCCTTTAACCACATTCCGCGCCAACTCGATCTCCTGCTCCCGCGTCAGCAACGGTATCCGCCCGATCTCTTTAAGATACATCCGCACCGGATCAGACACCGACTTCTCCTCCAGCGCGCTCAAAGCCTCCAACTCCTTCTCCAACTCCGTCGAGGTCAACGGGTCCCCCATATCCCCGTCAGCCACGCTCTCAAATACATCTACCGCTTCCGCTATCAACTTGGTGTACAAATCATCCAACTTATCCAGCACCCGCTCCGCATCCGGAAACACCTCCAAAATCTCATCCTGGGTCACAAACCCCTGCTCGCGCCCCCGCTCCACCAGTTCGGCAATCAATCCGTCACGCTTTTTCTCATCCATCACTCCCACGCTCGAAACCGCTTTCTTCTTCCCGCGATTTGCCTTGCTCTTCGTCTGTTTTTTGTCTTTCATAAGGCCTTTATTTTACCAGAGAGACCTCCCAATCACCAGAGGCTAAACCGCTAGTTTACCCGTCAGCCTCGCATACTCCCGCTGCAAGCGGTCAAGTTTAGTTTGGTCCCCTTCTCCTTTTCCGATCTTGACCGCCACCAAGGCCAATTTCTTACCCACCACCAACCGCGACAACTCCTCGGCAACTTTACCAAGCTCTCTACAAGCCTCCTCCCCGCTCTCCATCGCCATTACTTTTTCACTCAGATACACCTCCCCCACCAGATTGGCCAGCTCGTGAGGCAAACCCGCCCCAAACCGCGTGAGCTCAAACTCACCCGAATTCACCTTCAAAAACTCCTCCATCTTTCCCCGTAGCCTCTCAAAGCTCGGGCTCATCTCCTCCACTCTCCCCACTTCTTTCCAACCCCTGACAAACCACTCACCACTTAGCGACAACAGCACCCCCCATAAGTACCGCTCCAACACCGTCTGCCTGTCCACTTTCGCTTCCTCCCCACCCCGCTCCTCTCTCCTCGGGCTCACCTTCTCCTCCCGCCCCGCCCTCTCCATCTCGCGCGCAAGCGCCTCCTCACCCACCCCCAACTTTGCCGCTATCACCCTCACATAATGCGCCCTCTCTACCGAATTGCTGATCTTATTGAGCACCGGCACCAACTCTTCCGTAATCTTCTTCTTACCCGTACCGCTCCCACCATCATGCTTGGCAAAAGCACTCTCCACCAAAAACTCATACACCGATTTTGGTTTGGCTACCAGCTCTTTCCAAACCTTTGGGTCATGTCTCACCACTTCATCCGGATCCTTGCCCCCCGTCACACTCACCACACTCACATCCACCCCCATCTTATCCGCCTCCTCAATTCCCCGCCGCATCGCCGCATCCCCGGCGCTGTCCGCGTCCAAACAAAGCACCACTTCCCGCGTCAGCTTAATCAACAACTTCAACTGTTCGGCCGTCACCGCCGAGCCTTTAATCCCCACCGCGTTTCGCACCCCCGCCCTCCACGAAGAAATCACATCAAACTCTCCCTCTACCAATATCGCCTTGCCCTTTTTCCGAATCATCCCCTTGGCCTGGTCCAAACCAAACAATAGTTCTCGTTTATGGTAAACCAGCGTTTCCGGCGTATTTACATACTTGGCTTGCGGTGAGCCTGCCGAATCCGCTTCCTTCTCCTCCAACAACCTCCCCGAAAACCCCACCATCCGCCCCCGAAAATCAGTCAGAGCAAACACAATCCTCCCCCTAAACCTGTCATAGTACCTAGCTTCGTTACTTTGGTACCTTGCCCGCCCGCCCAAATTATTACTTTGTTGCCGGGTTACCTTGTTACTTTTAACTATCAGCCCCGCCTTCTCCACCAGCTCACGAGGATACTTCTTCTTCACCACCAAATACTTATACAAAGAGTCCCAGCTCGTTGGCGCCCACCCCAGATTAAATTCCCGCGCCCCCGCCATATTCACTCCCCGACCCTCCAAATACTCCCGCGCCCGTGCCCCCGCTTTATGCGACTGCAACAAATACTGGTAATACTCCCCCGCCAGATGCAGTACTTCGTAAAGCCGTTTACTCTCATTCTCCGCCGCACTCGGCGCATACCGCGTCAGTTTCACCCCCACCCTCTCGGCCAACTCCTCTAGAGCTTCCCTAAACGACAACCCTTCATACTTCTCCAAAAAAGAAAAGCAATCCCCACTCTCCCCACACCCAAAACACTTAAAGCTCTGCATCTCAGGCGACACAAAAAATGACGGCGTCCTCTCGGCATGAAATGGGCACAACCCCCGCATATTCTTTCCCGCCCGCTTCAGCTCCACTCGCGCACCGATCAAACCCACAATATCTACCTTGCTCTTGACCTCGGCTACCTGATCTTCCATCTCTCCCCTAACTAGACGCTAAACGCTAGTAACTTATAACTATTCTACTTCACTTTCTCCTATTGGCTGTCTGCTTTATCTCCTCCTGCGGAAAATTTTTTTCTACCACTTCCCGGCCCTTCTGGGTAAGGTAATAACTCCCCCGCACCCCATCCTTTCTGGCCACCCACCCCACCGCTACCGCCCAGGCTAGGTCCCGCGACAAGTTCTTGGGGATTGCTTCCCCCGCTGCCTCAAACTGCTCCACCACCATTCTCTTACCAAAAAAATCTACTCCTTTTTTGTTCTTCAACCACCAGGCTACTGCCGCCACTTTATCTACTACCCGAGCCGCCCCACACTCACCCAAAAACTCTCCCACGTCATCAACCTTACCATTGCCACCAATTTCATCTTCTTTCGTTTTTAACCAACCAGTTTCCACCACTCCATCACTCGAGAGAATCTCCACCACCACCCTCTCAGCCAGCTCCGCCGGTATCTCCCGCACGAGCCACAACCCCTCGCCTTTTATCTGTAAGCTATATCTGTTCATGACACACCCGCTACATGATTATTACACCCAAACTAACAAATCTACCAACCCGCGTCAATATATACTACACGCTCACTTTTCCACCGCACTGTGGATAACTCAAAAACAGTCTGTAAACATCAACCTACACGTGTACCAGACAAACTACACACATAGCCATACATGTAACTTTATCCTACTTACACACTTTTCCACATCCCTGGGGAAAACTAGAAACCTTCACAAATTGAAAAGGGCAAAAAAGAAATTGTGTCAATTATTGATTCGTTAGAACCTGCCAAAAAGGCCGAAATAGAAAGCAATTTGTTGGCTTACGAACCCATCAGTCAAGCTTGGCGGAGGAGGTGGGATTCGAACCCACGTAGCCCTTTCGAGCTCACGCTTTCCAAGCGTGTGCAATTGGCCGCTATGCGACTCCTCCTTTGATCAAACCTTGGCTATTTTATCACGCGCGGCCTCAAGCGCTTGTCTCTCCCCAGGGAAAGCCAACATCGCTAGAGCCTCCTCAAACCCATACCATCCCGCCTCCTCCATCTCAAAGTCACGGTCCTTGGGATCCCCAGATACATACTCCATCAAGTAAAACGTCACCGTCTTAAAAATCTTAATTTTATTGCCTTTCTTCTCTTCAAATTCAGGGTTTTCCTTATATACCGCCACTCTCCTGATCGGAGTTATTTTCTTGTTACTTGTTCCTTGTAACTTGTCGCTTTTCTTCAATTCTGCTACAAAAAAGTATTGTTCCTTGTGTATCGGCTTCTCGCCAATCACCCGCGCCACTACCCCCATTTCCTCTCCCGTCTCCCGCACCGCCGTCTCAATCCCCCGCTCACCAGGCTCAATCATCCCTTTTGGCAACACCCACTTATGGTACCCGCTATGTTTCCCTATAAGCCAAACTATTTGCTCTTTGCCATTTACTATCAGCTTTTTGTACACCACCCCACCAGAGCTAAACTCTCTTTTTAACGGTAATTTTGCCTTACCATTACTCATTATTTCTTCCTCATTACTCATTACTATTCTCTGCCCCTCTGGAGGGAATCCCTAGTCCACCGTAGCCCTGCCGGCAGCCAGATTTAGCCTAGGCGGAGAACCTACATCAGTAGTTCCGCCTGTCCGCCGTAACTTGTGCACCTACCAGGAATCCCTGTCCTCCGAAGCTTTCTAAGCGAAGGAGGGGAACCTAGATCTGTGCGCCTGAGAGGATTTGAACCTCTG
>CAYMQI010000048.1:0-8040 GCA_964392715.1 uncultured Pseudomonadales bacterium
TGTGGGACGTCATGGATTCGAACCATGGACCTCTATCTTATCAGGATAGCGCTCTAACCACCTGAGCTAACGTCCCAAAATTTGTTGTGTGGGTCAGGATAGCGCTCTAACCACCTGAGCTAGCGACCCATTCTTCGATTTTATCATCTTGTCGCAGCGTCTCGCCCTTCTGTAGCTTTAGCGAAGGAGGAAGCTACTCACCCACTCAAAGAGGACTACAATTTTACCACACCCTCAAAGCAATTTAGCCTGGGCGCCCCCCTCAACCACAATTCCCAAATGCTCATAGGCCCTCGCCGTCGCCACCCGCCCCTTGGGCGTCCGCCGAAGGAGTCCCGCCCGCATCAAAAAAGGCTCATACACGTCCTCAATCGTCGCCACATCCTCGGCCACCGTCGCTGATAAGGTGGACAATCCCACCGGCCCACCACCGTGCTTCTCAATAATTGCCAAAAGTATCATCCGGTCACCACTATCCAACCCCAACTCGTCCACTTCATGAACCTTCAAAGCCTTCTTTACCACTTCCTCATCAATCTCCCCGTGGTCATAAACCTGGGCAAAGTCCCGCACTCTCTTCAACAGTTTCAGCGCCACCCTCGGCGTCTTGCGCGACCTAGAGGCCAACACTACTGCTGCTGCCGCTCCCATCTTAATCTTTAACTTGCTGGCAGCCGCCTCAATTATCCGCGCCAACTCACTATCCTCATAAAACGTGAGCCTCTGCACCACCCCAAACCGATCCCGCAATGGCGCACTAATCCTGCCTACCTGTGTAGTCGCCCCCACGATCGTAAATGGTTCCAACTCGAGCCGCACCGTCCGCGCCCCCGGCCCTTTGCCAAGCACAATATCCAACCCAAAATCCTCCATCACCGGGTAAAGCGACTCCTCCACCATTTTATTAAGCCTATGAATTTCATCAATAAATAACACGTCCCCCCGCTCCAAGTTGGTCAGGATCGACGCCAAATCCCCCGCCCGCTCCAAAGCGGGTCCGGAAGTAATCCGGATATTTGCCCCCATTTCGCGGGCAATAATATGCGCCAGCGTCGTCTTACCAAGACCGGGCGGCCCGTAAAACATCGTGTGCTCCAATACCTCGCCCCGCCCCCGCGCCGCCGTGAGGGCAATTTTCAAAGATTTTTTCACCTTCTCCTGCCCTGCAAACTCTCCCCAACTCCCGGCTCTAAGCGACTGATACAACTGTTCCTCTTCATCAGAAACAGCGTCTACCACTCTAGTTTGATCTTTGTCATCCAATTTAGTCATTGGCTCTTTTTAGGTTAATTTAGGCTTGCCACGTTTGACGTGGTCAATTAGAAATTATCAAATCCTGCCCATCATACACCACCCGCCAAAATCGTCTTGAACCTTCTTATCATCAGCGCCGCCACCGCTGCCAGCAATGCCCCATAAATCAGCACAAACCACCCATCGCCCATCAATCGTTTGGCCGCTCCCAAAGCGCTATCACACACGAACCCAACCGGGCTCACCTGATAATAACTCTGAAACTGAATGTCCCCGGCTACCGCCACATCCGCCACATAAGCCTGCCCGCCACTATAGGCATCATCACGCGTATACAACAAATTCAAATAACTTTGATTAATCACTCCCTGCCGCTCAAACCCACTCCCATCACTCCGCACTGATCTCGGCTCCTCTCCAGTCATCACTCTGTTGTATTCCGCCACGTCCTCAGGATTTTTGTCCACTCCCGTATGCGCTACTTCCAACCGATAAGTCTTCCCCGCGCTGTCCCCAATCGCAGGAAAATCAAACCTAAACCAATCATCCCACCCCAAATTGCTCTCTTTCACCCTCAGACTTCGCACCACTTGTCCGCTTTCATCCACCAGCCTCAACTCGTATTCCTGATCCATCCCCAACCTTGGATTGCGCACCAGCAGTTTAATTCCGGCCAAACCATTGTGCCCGCTCACAAAACTCTGCCCCACGCTATTGCCCGGCGCCACCAGCAACAAATACTCTCCTCGGTCCACAAAACCATCAAGCCTGCGCATCCATCCTCCTTGTCCCAATTACCCTCCACCACTTATAACCCATCCCCGCCAAAGCCGCCGCCAAGCAAGTCTGCAATATCCCCAACAGCCAAAACACTCTCTCGCCCACCAATCCCCGTACCGGCCACTCCAAATACCAAAACGTCGGCTCCCCCGGTCCCAACATTCCCAGATTAAGCGACACTGCCGATGCCGCCACCATCGCCCAGAACATGCCGTTGGCAAGCCACAACTCCCACCCCGCCTGCTTCACCCCAACCCCATAAAACATCAGCCAAGGCACAAGCCACAAAAACCACTGCAAATGAAACACCGAAAACGCAAAAATCCCCCCCATCACTCCAAAACCAGCCAGCATTAGCCTCTCAAACGTTTTCTTACCCTGACCGTACCAAAATAACACCACCACGTACACCAGCAAATACACATAAATCGCCCGCTCTCCCCCCAAGCTCACTCTGGCCGACCACAACGCCTGGCCACTATCCCCAAACACCACCTGGCTCCAGTAACCAGACAAACCCCACGCCGGTACCTGAGTCCCCACAAACACCCCCACCATTACCGCCGCCCGCACCAGCTTTTCCTTCACTCCCCGCGCCTGCATCACCACCAATGGGAACAACAACACCGGAAACATCTTGTAGGCGGCCGCCAGGCCCATCGCCACACTCGCCCTCACCCCTTTTTCCTTTTTCAACCAATAAAGGGAAAGCACCATAAACACCAAGGGCAGCGCATCTATATTGGTAAACATTTCTACCGCATAAATCACGACCGGCGACAACATCCACCAGCGCCATACCAAGGCCCGCTCCTTTCCACTAAACATTAACGCCAACACATACCCCGCCCCCATCTCGGCCGCCAGATAGATCACCTTCAACACCAACATATACCGGAAAATATTCACGCTACTTAGAGCCGATAACTCTTTGTAGCCCAGCCACTCGCCAAACCCACTTCCGAGCATTCCCCACACCAACTTAAAATAACCCCCCAGGGTCCAAAACAATAAAGGGGGGAATGTCCCCAGAGGATTTGCGTACACCTGCGCCAACGACCCACTCTGCACAAATTCCGCCACCAATCGGGTATTCGCCCAAAAATCCCAGTTCATAAAAAACGGCACAATCAGTAGCCGAATAAATAACCCCACCCAAAACCACAACCACACATCCTTCTTCGCCCGTTTCCAAACTGCCAGTTTTTTTTTAAATTTCATGCTCTTGAATAATTGTCTTATCAAATAGTCTTAAGGTTTTAATTGTAGTTTTTCGTTATTCGCTCTTAGTTTCCAGTTATTACCAAGAAATTACTTGTCCTCCGAAGCTTTAGCGTATGGGGAGGACTTAGAAATTAATTTAATGGCTTTCTTTATCCTCTCCTCCTCGCTCAACCCCCCATCAATCCCCCTCAACACTTCCACCACCTTACTCCTCTCATACCCCATCCCCACCAATGCCTCAAGGACTTCATCCCCGCCCTCGGCCGATAAATCCAACTCGGCAATACTACCGATCTTATTTTTAAGCTCAATAATTATCTTCTGCGCTCCTTTCTTGCCCAACCCCTTCATCCCCGTAAATAACGCCACGTCCGCCCTGGCAATCGCCTCCTCAATTCTCGCCACACTCGCCCCCGCCACCACCGTCATCGCCACTTTCGGCCCCACGCCGTTTACGGTCAGCAGCAACTCAAACATCCTCAACTCCTTCTTGTCGGCAAACCCATACAAGCACAACTCATCTTCCCGCACGTGCGTGTGCACCCACAACTCTATCTCCTCACCCACTTGCCATTTGCTATTTACCATACGCACCGCATAACCAACTCCCCCCACCTCCACCACCACACCGGCTAAATCCCGATCAATAACTTTTCCCTTAAGATAGCCAATCATAAGATCCTTAAATCATACCAATGGTTCGCAATCCTCCGAAGTTTCCGAGCGCGCCTGCCCCCTCTCGGGACGCCCCACTAAATGATTAAGCAAACAACTCGTGAAACGAAGGACGGATCAGACACATATTACCACACCCCAACCAAACCCGACATCACTCCCACTTCTCGCCAAGCCCATCCACCACAATACACGCCTGTACTGTTGCAATCTTTAACTTCTTCGCCAGAGCCACCGCCACTTCCGACTCGCTACCAGGTTGCATCCACACCCGCTTAATTCCCTGCTCTGAGCACGCCATCAATACTGCCTCCACCGCTTCCGGCGGCACAACCGTCACCACCACGATTTCACCACCGCTAGTACCGGGCCAGCCATCGCCCATCACCGCTTCCTTGGCTATCTCGAGATCAGAAAAACACCACAGCCCTTCTATCTCTTTATATTTAGGGTTCAACCCCACCACCCAAAACCCCAGATCATGCAGTCGCCGCAACACCCGATTGCCCCACTTCTCCCGATTCGCAGTCGCCCCTACGACGATGAACCTATTTTCCCTCTTCAAAAACTCATCCATCGTTTCCCTCTTTGTTTTCTTTTTTCTTATTTACTCCCCCCATAGCCTTCTTCAATATCGCTTCAATCTCACTCCCCATCTCCGTCACCTTTGTTTTTCTCTTTCTCTTCACATTATAACCAACTATTCCCAAAACCGCCATCACCCCCAAAACCACCAGGCCCAAACTTTTATTCTGCCCGGAAGTATCTTTGTCTGTAACCCCCAACACTTTATTTTCACCCCCGCCAGCTCTCTCACCCCCAGGCGTCTCGTCACCTGCCGCATACGTCTCAAACTCGTGGTAGGCGTCATAAACATAATTCTTATTCTTACTCATAACCTCAAAATAATACTTCGTTCCTGGTTCCAGGTTTTCAATCCGCAGCTCATGGCTCCTCGACCTCTCCAACTCAATTACATCCTGTCCATACAACAGATCCTTACCGTAATTAATTTTATTACTCGTCGTCAAATGATTTGTTTCCCAAGCGATCACCGCGTAATCTCGCCCTCGCTCCGCCACCCTCACATTTCTTATCGTCGTCGGTTGGCGGTCAAACAATATCTCCCCAATTGCGATCAACTTCACCTGCTGCTTACCCAAAAACCCTCCAACCGGCCCCAACACTTTCCCTGCTACAGCTCCCACACCGCCGCCCACAACCTGGGCCACTCTCCCCACTCCGCTTCCTACCACCCCTACCCCGTTTTTCAACCCCAGCATCACCCCCGCCATCGGTCTTGGCAACTTCGCCGCGCTCGCATCAACCACCCCTCCCACAAATCCCCCTGCACCGCCAACACTCCTACCCACCCAGCTCGCCACCGTCCTCACCCCACCACCCACCCAACCTACTACCTTAGAAACCGCCCCCACCACTCCAACCACCCCATCAACCACCCCCCAATACACCCGACCACCCAAACTCGCCACGCTCCCAACCGCGTCGTTTGCCCTTGACTCTTCCTCCGCCGGTACCGAAATCACCCTCTCCGCCTCCGGGCTCGCCTGCCCGCTATCATCTGCTCGCACCTCGCTAATACCCGTTTCCTCCACCAAAGCCTCAAAATCTCCAGCACTCTTGACGCTCAAGGTAAAAGTCTTCTCCCCGGACTCATTCCCCGCCCCGTCCCGGCCCTTCACGACCACTCGATACCAACCAGACCCCAAAACCTCAGACGGGGTAAACGAGAAACTCGAATATTTATCCGCCCGATTCTGGCTATTATCATTTATCTTCTCGCCATTATCACTCCAATAACTCTCGGTTAGATTCACCGTCGCCAAACTATGTAAAGTATAACTCCCCGCCAAATTCCTCTTCTCTATCCGGATCTCCACATTCTTTGGCCCCGCAGCCACCCTGTTTTCAGTTTTGTCCCCTGCCAGAGGGTCGATAAGTTTGCCAAAAATCGTGGGGGTAGTATCCAGGGTGGCCAAGTTATCAGCAACAACAGCACTATTTACCTGGGTCAATTCAATCGTCGGCCCAGTCCAGTCAACAAAAAGCGTTCTCATCCTACTACGCGTGCTTCCGGCACTACCGTAGGCCTTAACCGTCCAACTCCTCTTGCCCTCTTTTAACTTGCCGTCGTTATTATCGGCATTCCAGACTGTCGAGGATTTTGTGTAAATCGAAACAAAGTTGTTAGTGTTATCTGCATCAGAAAAATTTTCCCAGTTAATCACATATCTATCCTGACTATTCACCTGGGTTCCCGAAACCGCAATTTGATCAACCGAAAAATCGCCACTGTCGCCATTGTCCACCTCAAAACTGTACTTAGACAATGAAGAACTGTCCCTTGCCCCTCTCCACTTGAAAGTTGGTCTGTTGGAATTGGTATAAGAATTCTGGCCTGGGCCGTCCAAATCAAATGTATCGGCGATTGCCGCTCCCGTGGTCACGCCAGTATCGGAAAAATCAATCCAACCGACATCCTCAGCAAAGACAAACCCGGAAAAAATGCTTCCCCCCAAACCAAACGTCACATTGCTGTTGTAATCGGTAAAATCTAAATAAACATCGGTATTTAAGCTCTTTGCCCTACCAGAAACTCTACCTGTAGAAAGGTCCAAGTCAACCGGCCCCAATGAATTATCCGTTGTCCCGAAGGCCACCCAGCCTACATCTTCCAACCAGGCATACCCCGAAAAAATCCCGGTAGTATCATCCAGCATTACATTGCTGTCATAACCAGTGAAATCCAGATAGCTGTTGCCTGTATTTTCGACTTTGGCTCTGCCGATCACGGAAACCGCGGCTGCCAAAACCACCCCTGGCGATTGAATCACCACCAGAACAGTCAACAAGAAAACCAAAATAACCTTTTTTAGCTTCATGTTTTTACCACCCATCATTCATTACTTTAATAATAGACAATTTGCACACCATTGACAAGATGTCGAGCAACTGTCTAGCTTTCCAACAATTTTTTATTTTGCGGTAGAAAATTCTTTTTGGAAACAATCGAACGTCGGAGTCGTTTCTCTAGTTTCTTTCTCGCTCCCCCGGCAATATCCCCACCAGCCTTGGCATCACTTTTAAGTTTCGGCACTCCCCTTGAGTCTTCAGTGCGGTGAATTTCCGTCGTGGCACGTTCGCCAAGCATGGTAAAAATAAGTTCAAAATCATCCATGTGGTCACGAAGATTTTCTCTTGCTAATCCTTTCAACTTTTTATACTGATTTGGAGTAACACCAAAAGTGGCTTTGGAGATTTCAGCCGTCAGAATCTCGTAGTCACGTTTTTCTTTTGCTCCTCGTTTTTGCCATTCATCCGTCAATTCCTCACGGATAGCAATCCCCCTCATTCGCTTTTCTACCCAATCATCAGGATAACCTTTGAGCTTGTAAAGCATCCTGGTCCGTCTGGTAGCCAGTTCTGGATCTTCAATTTCCTGGACACGTTCATAGCCTACCCTTGCCAACCAGCGTTTAAACGGTTCTGCCTTAGGAGAAGGTATCGTCTGGACGATGCGAAACACAGTTTCAGTATTGGCACAATCAGTAAGATATTTTTTACCGTCAGATGACTCTAATTTCAGTTGTCCGATTTTATCGGACAACTCAGTGTAACCTTCTTTAACAATTTTATTTTTTAAATCACTCCAATATTTTCTCGGTCTATCAGTTCCGGTCAGCACTTCCACTACGTCCACAACAGAAAACCACCACTCGTTTTTGTGGATAGTTTTCCTTATCTCTTTACCCTTAAAAATTGCAATTTTTGTAGTTATCTTCACACCATATTTGTACCATTTTTTGAACAATTAAACAAAATGTTACGCATGTAAAGCGTACAACTTTGCAAGCTACGCTTATAACAAATGCAAAAAGTCACTCCAGTAAACATGTTCACACACACACACGTCGAGTGTAGCGATCCAACCATTTTTACTCTGACTAAGCTGCTGGCCGCTTACCTTTCCTGCCGCCAGACTAAGCGAAAAACCATCAACGCCCTCAAGTTTGAGTTAAATCTTGAAGCCAACTTGCTTGATCTGCAAAAACAGCTCAAAAACTATACTTACCAGCCCAAACGCTC
>CAYMQI010000049.1:0-4764 GCA_964392715.1 uncultured Pseudomonadales bacterium
AAGTGGTGTACGGATAACGCGGCGATGGTGGGGGCGGCGGCAGTTTTTGAGGCTAGTCCCCTACCGGCTCTACGGGTAAAACCAGATCCGGGACTGGCGATGGTTGACACTTGACATAAGGCCTATAGTGTTGGAGAATTGGTAAATGTTTGAAACGATTAGAGAATTTGGGATAAAACATGTAGATCCCATTTTGATTGGGCAAGGGATAGGACCTTGGTTTTCTAGGACGCGGTTTGGTGATTACGCAAAGGAAATTGACAAAGCCGAGCAACTTGAAGCTGAGACAAGACGTCAAAAACGAGATGGAAGATTGAGGAACCCCGTAGATCAACAAGCTAGTGATGTTTATGAGGCAGGGTTAAGACACAAGCAGTCTACAGCCACTAATGGCAATTTAGTAGCGTCTCAACCTTACGAGCTTATTGATAGTGAAGTCGAAAAAGATCTGAATGGGGCTGAGTCCTATTCCGAAAAAATTTTGAGTCGGCCAAGGCACATTTGAGTTTGATATAATAGCTTAAATTAAAAACCTGATCAGGATAATGTCGCCTGATTGACCAAGCCAGACTTGGGAGGTGGAAAAAGAAACTTGCTTTGTCATTCTGGAGTCCCGAGCGTAGTCGAGGGACGATAGAATCTTAAATAAGATCCTATCAGTCGTTTCCCTCTTCCAGAGCTTGTCCTGAACATGATTCAGGAATGACACCAAGGACTAGACTTTCCCGGGTAAGCCCGTGACAGCAGGATAAGATTGGTAACTAGTAAACAGTAACTAGTAATTAGTAAGAAAACCGCTAATTACTATTTACCATTTACTGATTACTAAATTAAGGTGGTACCACGCGGCAGCGTCCTTTGGACAAGTCGGGTGGTTTTTTTTGTTATAAAATGACTAGCGGAGGATAGTATGACAATGGTGAAGGAACGCTTTGACCAAATGATCGGTCCTGAAGGGGAATGTCAGTTTGATTCTGAGGAGGATGGTCTGAATAGTGAGAGAGTTGGCTTGGATCCTCAATCCTTAGCCGAAATGATCGTTGAAGAAAACCTGATTCCTGCGAATAGTATTTCTAGAAGAGCGAAGGGCAGTTTTTCATTGAATATGGTGGTGATGCATGGCGACCCGGAACATCCTCATAGAGATTTTCCGCCAAGAGAAAATCGAACAATTGCCAAGATTAGAGGGGCGCGCGGCTTGAGTGCTGATAATCCAAGCAAAAAGCAATTGAGAAAAGAAAAGCAGAGAAGGTCTAGAAGAAGGAACCGGCATGGATTCTAAATATAACCACAAAGATCACGAGCAGAAGATTTACGGAGCATGGGAGAAAAGCGGTGGGTTTGAGCCGACAGACGGTCCTGGCGCCAAGCCGTTTACAATCATTATGCCCCCTCCCAATGCCAATGATCCGTTGCATGTGGGGCATGCAATGTTTGTGTCGCTTGAGGATGTGATGATCCGAGTAGCCCGGATGCAGGGTAAGGCAGCCTTGTGGCTTCCTGGTACGGACCATGCCGGGATCGAGACACAGTTTGTGTTTGAGAAGAAGTTGGCCAAAGAGGGCAAAAGCAGGTTTGATTTTGACCGAGAAACGCTTTACCAGATGATTTGGGAGTACGTGCAGGAAAATTCGGGGGTGGCGGTAGAGCAGATGAAGAGAATGGGGGCGTCGGCTGACTGGGGCCGGTTTAAGTTTATGTTGGATCCGCCAATAGTTGCGGGGGTAATTCAAACGTTTGAGAAACTTAATAAAGACGGTTTGGTGTACCGAGATATGCAGTTGGTGAACTACTGCACCCACTGCGGAACGGCTTTTTCTAGCCTGGAAGTGGAGCATGAAGAAAGGGTGTCGCCGTTTTACAAGATCAAGTATGGTAAGTTTGCAATCGGGACGGTGCGGCCAGAGACTAAGTTTCGCGACACGGCGCTGGCGGTGCACCCTGATGACCCCAGATACAAAGATGAGATTGGTAAGGAATACGAAATTCGAGGTTTGCTGGGGACGATGAAGATGAAGATCATTGCTGATCCTCTGGTAGATCCAGAGTTTGGGACGGGAATTATGAAAGTAACCCCAGCACATGACCCGCACGACTTTGAACTGGGCAAAAAATATAATTTGCCGGTGACGCCGATTATTGGCTTTGATGGGCTGATGGATTTTTCGTGGTATCTGGATGACCCCAACAATCAAGATGAGAAATATTTGTCGCGGGCCAAGAAATATCATGGGCTGAAGGTAGCGGCGATGCGGAGGGAGATGAAGAAGGATTTTGAGGAAGATGGATTGCTGATCGAGTATGACCCCAATTACAAACATCGTATTGGAGTATGTTACAGGTGCAAGAGGCCGCTGGAGCCACTCCCCTTGCCGCAGTTTTTTGTGAAGGTGGAGCCTTTGACCGAGAAGGTGTTGACGGCGCTTAAAGACAAAAGGGTAAAAGTGTTGGGTTCTGGACACGACAAGATCCTGAAGCATTGGCTCTCGAGCCTGAATGATTGGAATGTGAGCAGACAAATTGTGTGGGGAATTAGGATGCCGGTGTGGTACAGAATTAAAGAAAAAGTCAAAAATCCCACCAAAAGGGCGGGCGAGCAAAAATCAAAAAATGACATGGTAGTGAGATTTTTGGACAAGAGCGGTGAGTTGGTGGTAGGAAACTTGGGCGAGTTGGTGGAAAAATATTCTCTGGAGGAAATTAAGAAAGGGTTGCAGAGTCTGCGGGCTCCAGTGGGAGTCGAGTTTGTGGTTTCCCCTACTTCACCGGGAGAGGATTATATTCAAGAAACAGATACGTTTGATACGTGGTTCTCGAGTGCGCAGTGGCCATTTAATACGCTGAAAAATGCCAAGCCCGGTGACTTGGAGAGGTTCTACCCGACTCAAGTCATGGAAACGGCTTATGATATTTTGATGTTTTGGGTGATGAGGATGTTGATGGTTGGCATATATAAAACGGGAAAAGTGCCGTTTGAAACGGTGTATCTTCATGGGTTGATCCGGGATGAAAAGGGCCAAAAGATGAGCAAGTCAAAGGGTAATGTGGTCAATCCCCTATCGGTGATCGAGAAGTATGGGGCTGATGCGTTGCGGATGGCGTTGGTGATCAGATCGACTCCAGGACAGGATAAAAATGTGGGCGAGCAAGACTTTCGAAGTATGAGGAATTTGACTAATAAGATCTGGAATAGCGCCAGATTTGTGATGATGAATCTGGAAAACCAAAATGGCTCCGGAGGCGCAAAGGACAAGGAGTTTAAAGAGAGTTTAAATAAGTTGGTGAGTGAAGTGACGAAACAGCTGGAAAAATTCCAGATTGGATTGGCGGCGGACAGAATATATAATGAGTTTTGGCATTGGTATTGTGATGAGTGTATAGAAAAAGCGAAAAACGAAGAGCTAAAAACTCAAAACTTGTTGGAAGGTTTAGTAGTGTTTTTGAAGTTACTACACCCTTTTGTGCCGTTTGTGACGGAGGCAGTGTGGGGAGAATTGCAGAGGGCGGGCGTAGTGGAAGAGAAAGAAATGTTGATGAATAGTTCGTGGCCACAAGCTAAGTAAGTTCTTGTACAATAGGGCGGTGGCAAAAAAGACCAAGGAAACTTCCGGCAAAAAACGGTTGAAAGCAATAATGAAGTTTTGGTGGGTTGGAATGGTGGCGGTGATAATGGCCGGTGTGGTTTCTTATAAAGTGTGGGGGGTGGGGCAGCGATGGGGCCAGAGTTGGTTTGATTCGGGCAAAGACCAGGGACAAACGAAAGAATGGAAAGAGAGGTTAAAGGTGTGGGAGAAGGTGGCCAAGAAGCAGCCGAGTTATGAGCCGGCATATGTGAGAATGGCAATCTTGTCTGCCCAGTTGGGAGATGGAGAACGGGCGAGGAGTTATCTAGAAAAGGCGAGGGTGTTGGCACCAAATGATCACCTACTGGCTGAAGTTGAGGGCTTTGTGAAGAGTCGGGGCGTGTTTGGGAAAAAAGAGTAGGTTACTGCTTGGGTTCCGGGGTTTCAGGTTTGGCTGGGGTTTGGCTTTGGGCGGCCGGTTGGGTCTCCCCTTCTTGTCCGGGGGCGACTTCGGTTTCGGGAGTTTCTGCTACTGGCTCTGGTTCTTCTTCGACCTTGGGTTCCTGGATCATAACGACTGGGGCGTCTGGCTCGGCGTTTAACTTGACCTTGGAAGTGTCAACTGTAAGCTGGGAGACCGTGATCATGTCGCCGATATTTTTGAGGGAGGAAATGTCGACTTGGATGCGTTCCAGGAGGTCGGTGGGGAGGGCTTCGATTTCGATTTCGCTTAGGGGGCTGTTGAGGACGCCACCTTGCTCTTTGACGGCGGGAGACTCGCCGATGAGGTCGATGGGGACGTTGGCGGTGACTTTTTGGGTCAAGTCGACCTGGTGGAAGTCAACGTGCAGGAGGGCGGAAGTAACTGGATCGATGTGGTAGTCGGAGATAAGGACGGGGACGGGTTTGGCGCCGGTGATTTCCAGATCAATAAGGCTGGTTTCGCCGGCTTGGCTAAAAACTTTGAGGTAGTCTTTGGTGTCTATTTGGATGGCTTGAGAGGTGATGTTGTTGCCAAATAAGTTGGCGGGGAGGATCCCCTGCTTTCTCAAGGTTTTGACTTTGCGGCCAGTGATGGTTCTTTTTTGGGCTTTGAGGGTGGTTTGGGGGGACATGGTTAAAAGTGGCTAGATGGTTATATGGGTAAATGGCCAATGGTTTCGGCCATGGGCCGACTGGGGTTTTGATGGTTTAGAGTTTA
>CAYMQI010000049.1:4774-8027 GCA_964392715.1 uncultured Pseudomonadales bacterium
TGATCTAATTGACCTAAAAAACCTAAAATGGAGAACAGATTTGGTGGTCAAGGCTGTAATTTTATCAGAGGGTGCGCGCAAACTCAACGGTCATAGTCTGGTTTTGTTCGAGGTGGGTGTTGAGGCTTAAGCGCTGTTTCCCTGTGAGGACGGCCTGGTCTTTGGTCACGGGAGTAAGGTTGGTGGGGTGAGTAAGAGAGATGAGTAAAGGATCAGCCCGTGTCCCTGGCTGTTTCTGAACGAGGAGGTGGTAGGCGGTGGGGCTGCCTGGAAGGATGGCTTTGGGGAGTCGGTACTTGACTTCGATGGTGGAGGTTTGCAGGGGCGGGGTGAGGTTGATAAAACCAAAGACGGTCTTACCTGATTCGATGTTGGTGGTAATGTCGGTGTCGGGAAGGCGGATACCACCCACGGTAATTTCCTGAAGAGAGCTGCCGGCGGGGGCGTAGACGCGGGTGTAGTTGTGGTAGGTGCCCCCGGGCCAAGTAGCATCGGGGGAGGAGTTGGTGAGCTTGATGGTGAGATTGGCGGTGATGGCGCCTGAGGAGGAGATAATCGGGTGGTAAGTAAGCTCGCGAGTGATGAAGTAGTTGACTTTGTTGACGCCGACGTTGGCGTCGACGACGGCTAGGTAGTCGAGGTAACAAGTGGGTGATTTGAGGGTGGCGGGACAAGTGCTGCCGAGGAGTTCCCCGCTCCAGCCGATGTCTTCAAGTGTGCGCATGATTTCTTGGTCGTCGACCCAAAAAGTGAGTTGGTTTTGGTTGGCCAGTTGGGCCAATTTAAATGAGGTTTGGAACCAGGTTTGTTGGGGCGAGTTGATGAGGGTGGTGATTAAGCTGTTGGTGAGGGTACCAATAAAGTCTTTCTTTTGGGTTGAGCCGGGGAACTGGTTGATCTCGACTTGGTATTGGGCGCGATCGAAGAGGTTTTGGGCGGTGATGGTTTCGTCATAATCGGGCAAGTTGACGGGGCCGGTGACCTCGAGAAGTTTTTGGATGGCGTAGAGGTTGACGCCGATGACGCCGTCGACTTTTTGACCGAGCTCTTTGTCGAGAAACCAAGCGGCGCGGGCGGCGGAAATGGAAAAGTTGGGATCCCAGTTGGAGTCCCGGAGAAACCAGCCGGCTTCGCCCAAGTAACGTTTGATGGGGGCGGGTGGTTCGACGTGGCCTTTTAATTGGCCGTCGGCGGTGTAGACGTCCTCGACTTGAATGTCTAAAAGGGCTCCCTGGTCGAAAGTGGCTAGAGCGTAAGAGCCGATGAAACCGCCTGTCGGGCGCAGTTCGGCATTGTTTTGGAGGAGAATTAGGTAGGTTTTTTTGGAGTCGGTGCCCAAAAGGACGGGGAGGATGTCCATAAGCTCCCGGCTTTGGTCCAGATAGTTGCGGTAGTTAGCCAAGTAGTCCTGAACTTTGGTGAGGTGCTCCCCTATTTGGAAAGGTGTGAGGGTGAGGAGCTCTGGCGAGTTTTTGAGAGTGGCCTCGACCAAGGAGATTTGGTGATAGGAAGCGGTGATGGCGACTTGGGCTGTGGCGATGACGGGCTTGATGTTACCGGGCTGGCCGCTTAAAGCGTGTTGGACGATTTTGGTGGTGGAATCCAAAGCCTTGGTGCTGTCGATGACGGCCGTACTTGCTTGGTCGGCAAAGTCGACGAGCTGGTTCAAGTTGGACGTGGCGTATTGGCCCAAGATCAAGGAGGAGACGGGTTGATAAAATTTGAGTTGGCCACGGGCTAGGGCCAGGGCGCGACGAGTGTTTTGGGCGGAGACTGCGGCCTGGTCAACGTCGGCTGATTGCAGGTGTTCTTGGGTATCCTGAAGTTGCCTAACCACATAGCCTAAGTTGAGAGCCAAAACCAAAAACGGGCTGGTGAGGATAAAAAATACAGCAAATGAACAGGCGAGGATTTTGCCAAGGCGTGACTTTGGTTTGAAAAAATGACGACCCGGGTGGTGGTGGCGAAACTGTTTGGGGGTACTGGAGGCTTTTTGCTGAAGTTCTTGGGCACGGTGTTCGAGGGCCTGGATGACGGTGGCCAAACGAGTGTCCAGAGGTTGGGGGGTGGTGGGCGGGTGGGGCGGGGCAAGGTGGCGTTTTGGTTCTAGCTCGGGTTTGGGCTCAAGACTGGGGCGAGGAAGTTGGGGGGCGGGAAGAGAAAGGTTGGGTTTTTTGATGGGGAAGGTGAGGTCGGATTTGAGCTCGGGGTGGTTTAAAAACCAGTGGACGGTTTCGGCGTTGGCCTGCTCGAAGATGGTTTTGGGGCGCCAATTTAACTCTCGTTGAGCCAGAGTAACGTCTTCTAACTGGGGAGGCGGATGGTTTTAGCTTGGAGCGTGTTGGCTGGGACGGAGCTCCTAATTTGGTAGCAAAAGTCCATTAGGTTGGTGGGGATACCCGCGAGAGTGTGGGTCTTTTGTTTGGATGAGGGGAGGAAGGTGGCTTTGAGGATAGCTTCGGGGGCGTCGGCGACAAACAAGGGGTAGGCTTGGTCCGGCTCATTGGGAATCAAGTATTTGCCGTGGGCCAGCTTTGAGTAAAAAACTGAAAGTTGTGAAGGGTCGCTGACGTCAACACCGGGGCCAAACAGGTGGGAAAGGTAGATGAGGCGATAGTTGGTGTGGGCGTACTGGGAAAGGAGAAGGTCACTGCCGGCGCGAATGCTTTTGGCGGTGACAAAAGTGGTGTGGTGAATTGGCGGGGTGGGGGCGATAAGGGTAAATTTAATCGAAGACCGAGAAGCAATGTCGAGAAGACGTTTGAGGGTGGGAAGAGTGTGGTGTGGGTCCAAAAAGTAAAAGATGTAAGCAAGATCGACTGAGTCAACGAGGAGTTCGACAGAAGCGACGGTAGAAAAATGGGGGTTGGTGGAGAGGTCTGAATGGAGAGTTGGTTCAAGGTCGGCGGAGTGTGAGAAAAAGCTAACGGCGACGCCGCCGTCTAAAAGCTGACGGCTTAAGTGCAGTCCGAGGCCGTGGAGGTTGCCACCGACGATGGCGGCGGTGGAGTAACCGATAGGTTGGGCAGAATTGGGCATAGAGACAAGTGAATGTTAGATGGTGTTATCCTAACTAATTTGGAGAGAGGATTCAATTTACGAAAGCCGAGGGGTGGGCCTAATTACCTGCGGATTTAAGACCCAGAGAAAGGACGCTTGTTTGTTGGTACTCTTTATTATTGCAGACTCTCTTGGGTGGCCTGACGTGTTTTTGCGGTCATTTGGTTCTAACCAATTTCACGTGCTTCCTACC
>CAYMQI010000050.1:0-3572 GCA_964392715.1 uncultured Pseudomonadales bacterium
CGAGATCCGAGATCCTAGATCGTAGATGGTAGACGAGAGCGCTCCGAAAGGGGCGCTTTCTTTGGTTTCGGTGGCAACAATTATCCTATAGTATTGATTTATGTGTAGTTGGTGTGTAAAATGCATCACTCGGAAAATTTACTATTGGTGATATGGAGAAATACAAAATTTGTTACAAGGATGGTGACCATTGGTTGGAACTCTCAAGTATTGGGGTTGGGCAGCTTTGGGGCTTAATGGGGGTGAATGCAGATACTTTGCGGCTCTTGATTGAAAGGCACGAGATAGAACTGGAAAATACCAGGCTGGTTTGTCGCGCCAAGTCGTATATGGATGAGGCGGAGGAGGAAAAGGGTGGAAAGGCCGGCCTTTGGGAAACTCAGGCAAAACAGGAATTTGATGACGCTGGAACTGAAATTTCCGCCGGTGATTTACTGACAGTGCTTAGGTACTACACGGGACTTGAAGATCCCCACACCAGATCAACTGATAAACCAATAAGGCATGATTTAGATTTGATAGAAACTGACCATGGGTTTGAGTTTTGGAGTCAGCATTACGGCAAGGTTGAGATTGTAAGAGAAGTTTAAAACAGAGGAGTGCCAGGCTTCAAACCAAATTCTTTTTGGGCGGATTTGCCTTGGACGACGAGGGCGACAAAGCGTTGGTCGCGGATGCCCCAGGAGCCAATGATAAGGGCGGGTTGGCCGTTGGGAACATCTTTGAGGCGCTCGTAACAGGTAAATTCCCCGAGTTTAGTCTTTAAGTTTTTGCCGGGTGCAAAGTCGATTTCTTTGGGAAGAATGCTTGTCGGGCAGTTGCCGAAGTTGTCGGGGAAAGTGATGACTTTGGGGATGTCGGCGACCTGGGAAATGGCGTAATTGTCGGTGGGTAAGTCGATGCCTTCCCAGAGCCAACGGGCGGCTCGAGGGACAAACTCAAAACTTCTAAACTGGGATTTGACGATATGGTCCCTGAATTTTTTGTGGAGGACGCCGCCTTTGATGACTTGGTCGATGACGGTGGGGATGTCCCAAACTTTGATGGTGTTGGTGAGGCCCAGTTTTTTGACCAAAGAGAGAGTATGGCCGTCGATGGTGGCGATGACGAGAGTTTCTTCGTAGTAGAAATAGCCAAAAGGAGTGCCGTTGGGCCACTTTTTGCCTTTGCCGTGGCGGGGGGCGACGTTGGCAAAGACGATGCCTTTTTTGCCGGCGGAGGCGTCCAGAACGTCGATAAGGTGGGCACTGGCTTCGTATTCGTTGTAGTTATCAACGCCAACGAGCGTGGGGTGGGTGTCAAAAAAACTGGCCCAGCGGGTTTGTTGCCTAGCGGAGGCGTTGCCGTCGAAACAGTCGGTGATGATGGCGATAAACATAAGACAAGTTAAAAATTAAAAGTGAAAAATTTAAAATAACAATTTAAAGTTTAAAGTTGACAAGGAGGATATTTTAACATTGTGTGGGGGAATTAAGGAAATTGAATTAGGAGCGTGATACGATAGGGGTCTTTGGAGGAGGATGAAACATTGGTTTGCCCGGGATTTGCCGGAATCGGTGATTAAAAGTTTGTCAATAAGGGCCCGTGAGTTGGGGGCAGTGAATTTGGGTCAGGGGATACCGTCGTTTGCGACGGCGCCGGAAGTAATTGAGGCGACCGGTGAAGCGCTTAAAGATGAACATATTGGGGTTTATCCTAATTTTTTGGGAGATCCCGAGTTGCGGGAGGCGATTGCCCAGAGGCTGAATAGACAGAAAGGTTTGCAGCTATCGGGCGAGAAAAACATCTTGGTGAGTGTGGGGGCGATGGAGGGGACGGCGACGGTAATTATGTCGCTGGTTACCGATGGAGATCGGGTGGGGGTGATAACGCCTGACTATTGTAATCATTTTCCTCAAGTACAACTGTCCCGAGGGGAAGCGGTGGAAATACCGATGAAGAGGGGCTGGAGGCCTGATTTGGAGTTGGTGGAGCGGGAGGCGAAAGAAGGGCTGAAGCTTTTAATATTGACTAATCCTAATAATCCGACGGGGACGGTGTGGAGAAAGGAGGAATTGGAGCGGCTGGCAGGGTTGGCGGAGAAATATGATTTTTGGGTTTTGGCGGATGAGACGTATGAATTTTTGACCTATGAAAGTGAGAGTACCAGCCTGCTGGATTTTTGGGATAAGACTGGTGACAAATTGATTGTGGTGCGGTCTTTTTCCAAAGAATTTGCCATGACTGGGTGGAGAGTCGGGTACGTGGTGGCTCGGCCAGAATTGATCAAAGTTTTTGCCAAGACTCACGATGCCCTGACGGGTTGTGCACCCAAAGTGTCACAAAGGGCGGCGCTGGCGGCGCTTGCGACCCAGGAAGAAACGGTAAAAAAACAGGTGGAGATGTATAAAACGAGGAGAAAGTTGGCGTGTGAGGCGCTAGCTAAAATAGACGGGTTGAACTTTGTAAGACCTGAGGGGGCTTATTATATTTTGGTAGACTATCCTGGAGAGGTTGACTCAATGCAGATGAGCGAGCAGTTATTGACAGAAGCAAAAGTGGCGGTGGTACCCGGGGTGGTGTTTGGCAGAGCGGGAGAGGGACAGGTGCGGATTGCGTTTGCAGTGGAGGAGGGGGTGCTGGCAGAAGGACTGGCCAGGCTTAAAAAGTTTTGGAGTGGGTGAGCGGGAAGGGGAATTTTACGGAAAGTTCATCGCCAGGATCTAGACTGGAATGGGGGTGACAAACCTTTGGTGTGCGGGCACTTATGTGCTAGGATATGTATGAATTGAGTATTAGGTAAAGACCGCGGCAGAGCCCGTGGTCTTTTGCAAAAATGAAACTACCTAAACCGTTAGTGAATTTGATCGAACAGTTTGAGAAATTGCCTGGTATTGGGCCAAAAACAGCCCAGAGATTGGCTTTTTATTTGTTGCATGTGCCGGAGCGTGAATTAGACAAATTTGGCAGGGCTTTGATTGACCTTCGGGGGGGCACGGTGTTGTGCGAGACGTGCCACAACGTGTCGGAGGCAGCGGAGTGTTTGGTGTGTGGTGATAGTTCGCGAGATAGAAGCGTGATCTGTGTGGTGGAGCAGCCGTTGGACCTGATAGCGCTGGAAAAAAGCAACACTTTCCGCGGCCTATATCATGTACTACACGGTGCGATCTCACCTCTTAATAATATCGGCCCGGAGCAGATTTTTATACGTGATTTGAAAGACCGTATAAGTGATGGTAAAATCTCCGAAATCATTCTAGCCACCAACTCGACCATGGAGGGGGAGGCTACTGCCATGTATATACGAAAAATGATTGAGGAAATGAAGTTAAAAGGTCTGCGTGTAACTCGAATTGGCCTTGGATTGCCTGTCGGGGCCGACATAGAATACGCGGACGAAACTACCTTGTCAAGAGCAATGACGGGGCGGGGGGAGTACTAAATGATGAATGAATTTTTAAAACCAGAGGCAACCAGTGTTTTAATGTTGGGTGGAAGTGCGTATACATACCCTAGAGACTTTTTGAAAAATTTTCCCAGGTCAACCATTGATGTTGTTGAGATTGACCCTGGTATGACAGATGTCGCAAGAA
>CAYMQI010000050.1:3582-7948 GCA_964392715.1 uncultured Pseudomonadales bacterium
CTTTTGGGTAATGATAGAGGTGCTTACTCTAGGATGATCCAAAACGTTAGACCGGCTGAACAAGTCTCTGCTGAGTGGGACGGGGTTGCTGAGACATTTGTTTTTGATTATCGTCGGAAAAAGGATACTCCAAATGCGCTGATAGAAGAGCCGATTTTTTCGGCTGTAGTGAATGGTAGCATTGATGGTGCCCACGTCTTAGACGTAGGCACCGGTAGTGGTTGGCTTATTAATAAAATGTTCGCTTATGGGGAACCGGAAGCTGTTGTGGGTTTAGATATAAGTTATCGAATGTTAGAGTTTGCGCGTAAGTTTGCTGAAGGGAAGGATTATAAGGACAGAGTTAGGTGGTTAAATCGCCCGATTGAGAATAGCACCCTCTCCGATGATTTTTTTGATGTGATCACTGCGTATTATTCATTAGATAATGTTGGCGATCTCAGGGCGGCCTTGAGCGAAGTAAACAGAACGCTTAAGTCGGGTGGTTGGTTGTTCGCCTTGATAAAGCATCCTGAAAGAAATAAAATGTATGCTTTGGCTGGGACCGGAGAATATCATCCGGGTTATAATTCTTGGTATTATGAACGGTGGCCGGGAACTGGAGAAAAAGGTGTTTGGGCAAGATATATGGAATGGAATGATTGGTTGACAGAGTTCAATCATGCGGGATTCCAGACGTTTATGGAGCCTGTTGATCTCGAGAAAAATCAGGCTCTAGATTCTTCTTTGCGAAGATCTTATCCACAGATTCGGGAAATGTATTTAAGGAGACCTAGCGGGTTGATTGTAGCAGCACAGAGCATTAAATAAAAAGGGCTTTTATGAAGGTTTACTTCACTGCGTCTATGGCTGGAAAACAGAAGTATGGCCAGAACTACATGGCAGTTGTGAAGGTATTAAGAAAATTGGACGTTGAGGTATTTGAAGAAACGATTGAGCCTAGTGCTGAATATGTCCATAAAGAAATCTCTGATGAAGAGAAAGTGGAGTATTACAAGAAAGTAGTTAAGTGGATGAATTCGGTGGACGTTGTGGTTTGTGAGGCTTCGTACTCCTCTTTGAGTATAGGCCATGAAATTTCTTTAGCCCTAGAAAAAAATAGGCCAGTGATTGTCTTATACTCTGAGGGGGAAGCTCCCCATTTTTTGGTCGGTGTACAGTCGGACAAGTTGTTGGTTCAGAAGTATAACCTGTCAAATTTGGAAGAAGTTATAAAAGAGGCGTTGGAATATGCGGCCTCGCAGCAAGACACCCGCTTTAACTTTTTTGTACCGCCGAGGATTGCCAGTTATTTGGATTGGGTGGCGATTAAAAAAAGAGTGCCCAGGGCTGTGTATCTGCGGGGTTTGATTCTGAAAGAGATGGAGGGGGATAGTGAGTTTCAGGGGGAGAAAAAATGAAAGTATTTTTTAACGCGTCGCTTTCGGGCAAGAAGAAGTTTGGCGGTAGCTACAAACTGATTGATAAAGCGATCAGGAAAGCGGGCCACGATATGGTAGCTTCGCCGGTTGTTTCCAAAGAAGCAGAGACGACTGATTGGACCGATCCCAAGGCGGCGAGCGCGTACTACAAAAAGGTGAAGGATTGGACCAAAAAGGCCGAACTGGTGGTGTTTGAGGTGAGTTACCCGAGTACCAGCATTGGGTTTGAGGTGGCGATGGCGCTGTCTGCCGGTAAGCCGGTGATTGCATTCCACGCGGTGGACGCGCCGGAAAACTTTGTGCTGGAGAGCATTCAGGATGAGAAGTTTCATATGGTGGAGTACCGGTTGAGTGAAGTGGAGCAAGTGGTGGCCGAGGCGATTACTTACGCGACGAGCCAGGCCGATACCAGGTTTAATTTCTTTATTTCACCGGATATCGGGGCTTATTTGGATTGGGTGTCGAAGGTGCGTAAATTGCCCAGAGCGGTGTTTTTGCGGCGGGTGATCGAACAGGATATGGCAAAACACAAAGAGTTTGAAGGGTGAGTTTAGATCATAGGTGGTAGATCGTAGATTGTAGATTGTAGATTTGTGTATCGGCAGGTTTTGTTGCACCGACTATTTTTTCGGCACTGGGTTTGAAAAATCTGGGCCCAAAGGGTTGATACCCACCTGCGCCACGCGACTTGCTTGCTCGATCATCTAGTCGTGCTGCTTGGGATTGAGTGATCCGCCATATTTTTCGAAATTCGGCTGACTGCCTATTCGGCCGTATCCTCATTCGCAAAATATTGGCGGATGACTTTGTGCCTACAGATTTTTCTTCATGATTGTTTGAAAAATCTGGGCCCAAAGACAAAAAAGCAACCGTGCATGTGGGGGATGACACGGCTGCTTGGTGTACTAAGTAAACTTAGTACTGGTGAATTGTACAAAAGCCCCGGTGAAATTCAAGGGTTATTTTTTGTAAGATTCTATCCATCCTTCGCTAAAGCTACGGATGACAGGCGCATCGCTCCAGAATGACAAATGATTGTATTTGCCATATAGTAATAGGGTGAGGAAAAAAGAAAAGCCAAAGATATCGATTCTGCGGGTGGCGTTGACCTCGTTTGTGGTGGATATTTCGGACGTGGGGCTTAACTTGCTGGTGGCAATGCTTACGGGTAGCGTGGTGGTGGTGACCCAGGTGATTGCCGGCTTGGCCGATATGACGGCGTCGGGTTTAACGGTGGTGGGGGTGGTCAGGTCCAAGAAGCCGGCGGATAAAAAACACCCGTTTGGTTATGGGAGGGAAGTCTATTTTTGGGCACTGCTGGCGGGCTTGTTTATGTTTATGATATCGGCGGTAGCTTCCTTTTGGTTTGCTTGGAATCGGTTTGTCAATCCTCATATCGTGAATAATTTGTGGATGGCGGCGGTGGTAACTCTGGTCGGGGTGGTGACTAATGGTTATGCACTGACGTTGGCGGTACGGCGGCTTCTAAAGCACCGGGAGTTTAGCAAGTTGGCTTATGTGTTTTTGAACTCGTCGCTGATTGAGACCAAGACGGTGTTGGTGATGGATTTGACGGGGACGTTGTCGTCGGCTTTGGGGTTGGTGGCGTTGTGGCTTTATAGTTTTACGGGGGAGCCGAGGTACGACGCCCTCGGGGGCATGGCGATTGCAAGCCTGATGGCGATACTGGCGTTTGCGCTCTTACTCAACGTGCGGGAACTGATTATTGGGCGGAGCACGTCGGGTGAGAATGAGGAGCGGATTATGAAGGCGGTGTTGGAGGTGGCGGGGGTAATTAAGATCGTGGACCTGCGCACCCTGATTATTGGCTCGGAAAAGCTGATGGCGCACGTGGAGGTGCATGTGGAGGACGGGTTGACGACGGACGAGATCGAAAGACTGATCGATAAGATCCAAAAACATGTCAGCGAGAAGGTGGAGTCGGTGAAGTTGGTGCAAGTGGAGATCGAGACGCCGGATGAAGAGATCGTGACGGCGTGATGGAAAATGGCGAATAGCGAATGGCGAATAGCTGATTGTTGATGGTAGATGGTTGGGTGGTTGCGAAGGCGACTCCTGAGCCTTATGATGGTGGATATGGCAAATAGGAATCCGCTTTCCGACACGTTTGAGATGATTAACCAAAGCACTGGGGGTATGGCCGGTCAGGTGGGGGCGGGGTTGACGAGCGTGGGGAAAGCGGCGACTGTTGATGTAGCAAAGGGTGTAGCCAAAGCGCCGGTGGGTATAGTCCGGGAGATTTTGGGGGACCAACCTGGTGCTGACCCGGACGAAACAAGTGGCGCGGGTGGAGGTGGAGATGATCCTGCGGCAGACTCAGGACAAGGGGATTCGGCGGCCCTGATGAAAAAGATTGAGGAGGATAGAAAGCAAGTGTCGGACAAACTAAGGCAGCAGAGGATGGTGCTGGCCGAGGAACGGGAGCAGTACGAGAAGAGTGTCCGGGCCAAACAGCAGGAAGAAAAGCAACAAGAGAGCGAGGAAAAACAGAAGAAGAGGGAGATTGTCCAATTGGAGGTGAGGAAAAAGCAAGAGTCGTTGGCGGTGACTAATGCTAAACTGATGGGCGGGTCGCACGAGGTGGCGAGGAAGATATTCTAGGTTTAGATGGTAGAGGGTAGATTGAAGAGTTTTGTATAGGTTCGTGGAGCGTACTGGCTGCATGATAGAATCGGAGAGATGAAGATTTTTAATTCGCTCTCGCGTAAGGTAGAGGAGATTGAGAAAAAACCTGGGGACAAAATCGGGGTGTATACTTGCGGGCCGACGGTGTATGACTACGTGACGATTGGCAATTGGCGCACGTACACGCTTGGGGATTTGGTGGTGCGGACGCTTAAATTTCTGGGCTATGATGTATCTTATGTGATGAATATTACCGATGTGGGTCACCTAACCGGGGATAATTTGGGCGATGCGGATAC
>CAYMQI010000051.1:0-7872 GCA_964392715.1 uncultured Pseudomonadales bacterium
CGTAGGCGATAAAGCGGTCCTGTAAGTGGTGGTGTTGACGAAGGCGGGTTTGGGCGGTGAGGCTGACTTGGTGAATTTGTGCCCCAGCGGCCAGAGGAATGACAGTAATTTGTTGGGAAGGAAGGCGGAAGAACTTGACAATGTCTCTTTTGGAGGCAGCTGAATCGGTGATGATGTGGTTGACGGAATTTAAGGATTGCCTTTGGAGGGCAAGTTTAATTGTACCTTTGAGTCCCTTTTTAAAATGGTCGGGGTAGATAAGGGGGATCAGGTCGTGGATGGTGACGACGGTTTTGCCGGGTTGGTAAAGAGGCAGGGTGTGGAAAAAAAGATCAAAATAGGGATAGTGGATGAGGTCGGCCTTGAGAGTTGACGGATGGGGGGAGGCGGTGACGGTGAAGGGTGAGGGCGCGGCTTTGACGGCAGCAATTAAATTCCGGGTATAAGTGCCCACGCCCCTACCCTGGTGGGCGGAGGAAAGCGGTGAAGAGTCGATGACGACGGTTGGTTTCATGATTTATGGCTAAATGGTTAGATGGTCTAATGGCTTCTGGTGAGTTCCCAATATTTCAGATAAGCGAGGTGGTGGTGGAGGCCGGAAAAAAGGGCAAAGACAAAACCCGGGAAACCGTCGAGAAAACCTTTGTGGCGCAGGTAAATGAGAAGAAAAGTAGAGACGGGTTTGATAAAGAGGTAGAGGAAAGTGCTGGAGAGGTTGAGGGTAAGATGTCGATCCTTGAGCTGACCGGCGGTAAAACTGGTGTAGCGGTTGGCGTTGGTCAGGTAACGCTCAAAAGTGGGAGCGGTGTAGTGTTCCATGGGCTCCCCGAGGTTGCCGACCGAGCCGGCGACGAGCATTTGTTCGTGAACGTCTTTTTGGGGGAGTTTGGCTTTGCCTTTGCGGAATAAGCGAATGACCGGATCGGGATACTGGCCGCCTTTTTTGAGGAAGCGGCCCAAGAAGTAATTTTTGCGCTTGATGCGGAAAGCGTTTTCCGGGGGGTTATCATCGATGGTGTTGATAATTTCCTGGCTCAGGGGTGGGGTGATCACTTCGTCGGCGTCCAGCTGAAGCACCCAAGCCGATTGGGCGCGGTCGATGGCCAGTTGCTTGTTGATGTGAAAATTGGGTTTGTTGGTGGTTTTGTAAACTTTGGCGCCCAAATCCTTGGCAATTTTGCGGGTGGCGTCAGTAGAGTTACCGTCAACGACGATGATTTCGGAGGCGATGGCGGCGACGGCGTCCAGACAACGGCGGATGTTGGCGGCTTCGTTGTAGGTGGCCAGGACGATGGAAAGTGTGGGTGTGGACATAGGCGTATTATACGGGTTGGCGGTGGGGATTAAAAAAACGATAGTAAAAAAGGGCGGCGACGGCGAAGAGGCCGTCGACCCAGGTGATTTTTTTACCCTGATGATAGTCCCTGGGTGTGGTGGAGATGGGAACCTCGAAAATGGGGAAGCCCGAGAGCAGGATCTTGGCGGTGAGTTCGACTTCGATGTCGAAGCCATTTTTGGTGAGCTGGAGCGATTGGTAGACTGGGCGGGTGAAAACCTTGTAACAGGTTTCCATATCGGTGACTTGTGTGTGGTAAAGCAGGCTGGTCAGGAGGCTTAAGATTTTGTTGGCGATAAAATGGGCCGGCAAAGGAATGGTGCCAAGGGTGGTCAAATTGAGGGGTAAACGACTTAGACGGCTGCCGAAGACAACCTCTGATTTGCCCAGAGTGATGGGCTTGAGGAGGCGGCGGTAAAAGCGGGGGTGATACTCAAGATCGGCGTCTTGAATAAGAAAAATTTGGCCTCGGGATTGACGAAAGCCATAACGAAGGGCAAAGCCTTTGCCTCGATTTGTAGGGAGGTTGAAAAGGCGAAAAGGCGGTCGAGCGAAGCTGTGGAGGATGGTTTGGGTGGCGTCTTTCGAGCCGTCGTTGACCACAATGATCTCTGAGTTTGGGGGCAGATAATCTTCCACCAGGGTGAGCAGGCTAGCGACGGTGGCCTGTTCGTTGAAGACGGGGACGATGATGGAGAGAAATTTGCTATATTTGCTCATGGCTTGGCGGTAATTTTGATAAGGAGATTGTCGGCGGCGGCGGCGAGGATTTGGTAATCGAAAAGATCAAGGTGGTTGGCGACAAAATTTGGGGAAGTGATGAGCAAGTAGGGAAGGGCAACGGTATTGATGGCGTTTTTTTCGTTGGGGTTATAAGGGTTTAGGTCGATTTGGTAGTGGTTGGAGTAGAAGACGATGGTGGTGGAAAAATCCTTGAGAGATTCGAGGTAGAGCGGTTCCCGGTAGGCGGCGGCGGCTTTGGCCAAAACGACTGCGGGCGAGTCAAAACTGATACCGGAGTAGTGTTCTTTGGACAGATCTTTCCAAATCAACAGACTGATGGCGGCGACGATGAATAGGGTGGCCCGATTAACCAGCGGCAGGGTTTGAGGGTGGTATTTGGCGGCGGCGCGGAAGAGGTGGTAGATGACCAGGGGGATGAGCAGCGAGGCTGGGGCGGCGACTGGGATCAGGTGCCAAATTTGGGTTTGGGCGGAAACAAAATAAGGAAAGGCAGTGAGAAACAAATAAAGGAGCAACCAACGCACCTGCCTTGATTTGATAAACAGGGGGGCGACGGCCGCGCTGGTTAGCAAAGGCTGATACCACTTGTGAATGGCCGAGTGGAGAAAGACTAAGGTAGTTTTAACGGTCTCCAAGGAAACGCCAGCGGCCGAACCGGAGCGAAGGCCGATGTAGAAGATATTGCGGTCGATAAATTTGTCGCCGTAGATGATGTAGTTATAGAGATACCACGGCGCCAGCGGCAGGGCAAAGGAGTAGAAAGCAAAAACCAAGGTTTGCAGGGACGGCCGGTGGGCGCGGAAAAATTGCAGGGTGGCGAGGAGGACCAGGGGGGAAAGGGTGAGACTAATGGCTGATTTGCTCAAGAGTGATAGGGCAAAAGAGAACCAAAGCAGATAGAGGCGTTTGGAGCTTTCGAGCTGATAGGAAAAATAAAAAACGGCGATTTGGGTGGCGATCAAGAGGGCGTCGAGGTTGCCGGTTTGGGCGCGGAAGAGAAACCATCTGGTTGAGAGAAGGATTAAAGCGGAGGCCAGCCCGAGAGGCCGGTTGGTTAATCGGGAGGCCGCCAGGTAAGCAAACACAACGGCCAGGGAAGCAAAGATGGCCATGGGCAGTCTGGCGGCAAATTCACTGACGCCCAGGAGTGAAAATGATAAGGCCAGAGAATAAAACCCGAGAGGGGGGTGGTCCCAGTAGATGTTGGTGTTGTAGTGGAGGTTGAAAAAATCTCCGGACCTGGTGATATTTTTGGCGATTTCGGCGTACCAAGCTTCATCCCAAGGATGCAGGGCGGTGCTGGCAAGATCCCGGGTCAAGAACAAGAAAACAAACAAGAAAATTGCCAGGCTGTCCAGGAGCTGGCTGTGTCGTTGGTAAAAAGTTTTTGGTTTAGTTTTGACTGGCATAAAAAACGGGCCGGCCGGCTAGGTCATAAATGGTAGTTTTGAGGTCTGCTGGTTTTGGTGGCCAGGTAGTGACCAGAAGTAGTTTTTTGGTGGCCAGGTCGTCTTCTGAGGGTAGGCCGAAGCGGTATTTGCCAAAACCGTTGGTGAACGTAAAACCGAAGATGTCGATGCCGGCGTCGCGGTCCCGGAGATATTGGCGCGGATCATAGCGGCCATAGAGGAGGACGTAGGTGTGGGGCCGGCCCAAATCCTGGGGGATGAAAACTTGGTCGTATTGATCTTTGACGGCTTCGGTGTAGGCGACGAGTTGTTTGTAGCCATATTGCCAGGACGGCGACCAAGTGAAGGGGTAATAAAAGTAATAGAGATTTAAATAGTAACCAAAGGAGAGAAGATAGGCGGTAAAGAGCAAGGGTTTAAGGTTGGGGCGATCGGCGAGGAGAGAGACGAGGCCCAGGGAAATGATAATTTGGTAAGTGGGTAAAATTTGCAGGGTCCTCAAGGCGTGGGGAGTTTGGTGGGCGATGGCTGAGGGGACGATGGCCAAGGCCAGCCAAACAAAAAGGAGTATGGAGGTACGGTTGCGGCGGCGGACGAGAACAAAAAGGCCAAGGAGAAGGAAGGGTAGTTCGATCAGGTAAAGCGAGCCGGTGTCTTTGATTGAAAGCCTGGGTTCGGGGTCGGAAAAGACAAAAAGAAAATCGGTGGTGAGATTGTCGGCGTAACCTTTGAGAAACTCGCCAAGAAAGAGGAGGCGGCGGTTATAAATAAGCCGGGAAAAGAGATTGTGGTGATTTAATTGTTGGCGGAGGTTTGATTCGACGATCGGATCGAGGTCGTTGAAGATGGAGACTTCTTGGAAGCGGAGTTGGGCTTGGTGGGAAAGGACAAAGGGGATGAGGGGGAGCATAAGTACTAGGCCCAAAAGGACGGCGGTAAAAACAAAGCGCAAGTGGTGGCGGAGTGGTTTGACAAACAGCACTAGTAGCAAGACAAGGAAAGGGGGCAGGAAAATCCGGTAGGCGTTGAAAGTGTAAAAAGTGGCGACAAAGAAAATGGCTGAGAGGAAAAAATATTTTGGTTTTTTGAGGGCGACTAAAAACAAAGTCAGACCGGCGATAAAAAAGAAATGGCCGAGATTGGCTTCGAAGGCGGCGCGGGCGAGTTGAAGATGCCAAGGACTGATGGCGAGCAAGAGGCTTGAGATGAGGGCTAGGGTGCGTGAATGCTCGTCGTCTTTAAATAGGTGTTTAACCAGAAAGTAAGTTAAGAAAACGGTGAGGGTGCCGGCAAGAGCCGAGGGGAACCTGATGGCAAATTCGCTAAGGCCAAATATGGCCAGACTCAGAGTGGTGGCGTAGATATAAAGAGGAGGCTTGGCGTCGCCGTAGGCGAGAAAATGGGTAATGGGGAAGCTGGTGCCGTGTTCGTCGATGCCGGCTTTGAGGATAGCGTAGGCGTTGTAGGCAATCGAGGCCTCGTCCCAATAAAGAGATGGGGGGTTAGTGCCCAAGTGAAAGAAGCGCAGAAAGGCGGCCAAGAAAACGATGGCTATAAGAAAACGGTGAGCGGTAAACTGCGATTTAAGTCGGCTCATTGGTTGAAGCTTTGAGAATAACTTGTTGATCGGTCAGGAGGCAAGAGGGAGGCCGGCGAATTTGAGTCAGCATGAAAAGGGCTTTGATAAAACCGAGGAGAAAGGCGCCGCGGGACCTGATAGTAGTCAAGGTGAGGTGGTAAGGTAGCCAGAGAATGTGGTTGACGATTAAGGAAGGGCTGGTGATATTTTTCCAGAAAAAAAGAAGTTGATTGCGAAAAGCGATGGTGGACTTTTGGGCACCTAAGTGTTTGGTCATGGTGGATTCGACCTGGTGGTGAAGCTTAGCCTTGGGTTCGTAGAGGCAAATAAAGCCTACCTTCCAGGCCCGGTAACCGATGTCAATGTCTTCCCAATACGCTGGTTTAAATAAGGGGTCCAGGCCATTAAGTTGGCGCCAAAGGGATTTATTGAAAAGGCCGCTGGCGGCAAAGACCCACATGGTTGGTCCGGGAAGTGAAGGGGTAATGGAAGTGTGAACGAAGAGGCCGCGTTGAAAAGAACCGGTGCTTCTGCCCCTGGTGGAGCCGTCGGGCAGAATCTCCTGGGCGCCCACGGCAAAGACGTCGGGGTTACTAAAATGGGACAGCAGGTGATAAACGGTGTGTTTTTCCAGACTAACGTCGTTATTGAGGAGGAGGACCAAGTTGTTTTTGGCCCGAGTGAAACCAAGGTTGACGCTATCGGCGAAGCCTTGATTGCGGCGGTTGGCGATGATGTTAACTTGAGGGTAATGGGCTTTAAGCCAGGAAACGGTGTCGTCTGAAGAGGCATCGTCGACAATGATGATGTCGTCGGCGCCAGAGTAAACCATGACCGAGGGTAAATGTCTTTGGAGTAAGTCAAGACCGTTGTAGGTGGGGAGGACGACGCTGATGGGATAAGGCTTGGTCATGGTCATGATGATGGTTTGATGAGTTCGCTAATGCGGCGGCGAAAATGGTCAAGGTCAAAGAGCTGGCTATCGCCCATTGCCTGTTGTGCCAGGGCGCGCAGGAGTGGGGGGTGGCCAATGAGCTTCTGGGTGTGGCTGATCAGGTCTTCCCGACCGTCAAAGAGGAAGCCGTTCTGGCCATGGCGGATGATTTCTTTTTGGCCGCCTTTATTGATGACGACGGGAACGGCCCCGGCATTCATGGCTTCGACGGTGACAATGCCAAAGTGTTCGACGGCTTCGGGGTTGGTCTGTTCGTCCGTACCGTAGCCGGTGGCCAGCCAAAAGATTTTGGCCAGGCCGTAGTAGCGACTGATGGTGGAGGCGGGGGCGTTGGTGATAAGCTTGATGGGATAGCCTTGGGATGACTTTCTCAAGGAAGTGATAAAAGTTTGGGGTTGCCCGGGGAGGGTGCTGCCGATGAGGACGAGTTCCCAGCCGAGGAGGCCGGTGTCAACCATGGTCCTGAAAGTGTTGACGAGAATATCTTGTCTTTTGTTGTGGAGGGCGTTGGTAAAGCGGCCAACCGAGAGGATGATATTTTGTTTGGCCCCCTGGGAAGGAGGGGGCCTAAAATTGATGGGGGGGTAAATGACGCTAGAATCGACGGCTAGCTGGCGGTCGATGATTTGTTTGGTAAATTGGGAATTGCAGACGATGGTATCAATGGTAGTGAGTTTTAATTTGCTGATGAGGTTTGGCTTAAGGTAGGTGAAGGGAACTTGAAAGTGAAGAAGGTTGTGCCGGGAAAATAAAAAAGGCAGGCTGCCGTCGCTTAGAAAAAAAATGAAGTCATAGGACCTTTGGTGGGCGAGGCGGCTTAGTAAATTGGTCCGAGTAGTGAAGTGGGCGAAGGCAATCGGGTCGAGCTGATACTTTAAGGAAATATCGAGGAGTTTGAGGGTGCGGGTCAGCGCAGGCTGGTCTTTCCAAGCGAGGTGGATGGAGTAATCAAGATCCTGGAGACAGGCAGCAAAGTTTAGACAATAGACTTCTCCCCCACCAGGAGTGTTGAGATATGGTGAAAAAAAAAGGGCTTTTTTCATGCAGCTAGTGGACTAGGTCTTTTGAGATTTGTTGGTCGATTTGGTGGTATTTATCTTCAAGACTGACGCGTTGTTGGAGTTGCCAGAGATAAACCTGAATCAAAAAGGCGTTGAAGGTCTGGTAGATAATTTCGTACCAACCGACCAGACCATCCCTCCAACCGGCGGTCCTGATGGCGCGGTAGAAAAACTCGCGGGCCATGGCGCCGAAAAAATTGCGGACGCGCACCTGGGGGTGTCCCGCCCGGTAAAGAAGCTGGGCGTTTGCCTCGGTATAACTGATGGTTTTGTGAAGACTCCAGGTTAAGTCGCGGTGGGTGAGATGAAACAAATGGCCGGACAAATTTCCGATGGTGCCGTTGATTTGGGGATACTCGTGAAGCTGGCCAACCCAACCTTTGAGAGATGATTTTTTAATGAGCCGAGTCATGGGATCGGGGTACCAACCGCCGTGTTTCATGGGCCGGCCCATAAAATAGTTGAGGCGTTTGAGCTGATAGGCGTCGTGGAGGGGTTGGGCCAAAACTGTTTGGATGGAGAGTTTGAGTTGCCGACTGACGCGCTCGTCGGCATCCAGGTAAAGAAGCCAGTCGTGCTGCGCCTTTGTGGCGGCAAAATCGTGAACCTGGCGAAAACCTTGCCAGGGATGGTTGATAATCCGGGCCCGGTGTTTTTGGGCAATTTGGAGAGTCTGGTCGGTTGAACCGGAGTCAATGACAATAATTTCGTCGGCAAAAGCGACTGATTTGAGACAGTTGTCCAAAAAGTCCTGTTCGTTCTTGGTGGGAATGATGGCGGTGAGTTTA
>CAYMQI010000052.1:0-3639 GCA_964392715.1 uncultured Pseudomonadales bacterium
AATGGAGCAATGAGTCAATACTTCCGAAGGCTCACCCCCGTCTTAAACGTCTCCTCGTACACCTCTTCTGCCTTGTCTGTGCCCGCATTGCCCCGGCCAATGGTTACCGTTACATCGACATATGCTGGCTCTCCCACAGCATCTGCTTTGCACGAAAAATCCAACGCCCTCACCTGGACACTATCGCTGGTAAGAAAGTTCGAATTAGAGGCTATCCGCGTTCCCGAGAGGCTATAGTTGCCGGGGAGGCCGTAGCTCACATAACCTATCGCCGTCATGCCTGCCTGGCACACCTGTCCCGAACCATTATCCACGATTTCGCTGGCAAACCTCAGGCTATTCTCAATCTGAGCAAGCGCCCGGTCGCCCGAAAGCTTCACATCCTCAACCACCTTGTCTTTAGTCGAACCTCGAAGCGTTGAAAACAGCAAGTTGATCGTCGTCGTTGATAAAATAATCATAATTCCCACCACCACCAACAACTCGATAAAGGTGAAGCCCTGGTTTTGTACGCCACCACGCTTCATCGCCACAACGCTATAGCGAATATTTTTTAGAAAATTACTCATTGAAAATTGATTGCCAATTGTTAATTGAAAATTGCTACTATTTCTGCCAGTCATATAGCGTCGACCGCTGCAACACTTCCTTAGTCTGCCCGCCCTCATCCCATGTGACACTTACCTCAGCCGTCGCTTCATTGCCAGTCAGGTCCAAGCTCATTTGTCTGGTATATATCGTCCCGCCAATTACCTCTCCCGCCTGGCACGGGCCATTGACCAAGGCTACAAACTCGGCAAAAGTCGCCGGAATACTCATCAGGCAATAACTCACCGGATTACCGTCATTGCCAAGCTCATTGGTAAACGTCCTCCAGCCGCTTTCATCCCGTACCTGCCTGATCCATTCCAAAGCCTCCTGGGTGTACCTCACCGCCAACGCCTGGTCGCGGGCGAACCGGGTATTTTTTACTGAAAAACTTACACCCGATACCACCGCCGTCATCACCATCGCCACCACCGCCACCGCCACCAACACCTCCACGATCGTGAACCCGCCAGATCCCCCCATTTTGTCATTCAGTCTAATCTTTCCAGACTTTATCATCTCAACACCCTAGTATATTATGAGCTGCCATTTTCACTTTTAATTTTTGCATTATTAGTCATTGTGATTTGATTAGCCTGCCTGCCGGTAGGCAAGAAATTAGAGATTTTACTGGAATCCCTTATCATCCACCGCCCCGGCGGCCGTGACTTCCACTTGGTATAAACTGGTACCGTCAAGGTCCTCAAGATCGATCGTCCCTGGGCCCCCCACCCCACCTGTCAACACCAAGAAACGAAGGTCAAACCCCGTCGTCACTTCCACACTGCTGGGCAAGTTTTTTGTCGCCACCACCATGTAGACCCCACCGTCGCATACCACCGCCGTCTCATACGAGAGCACATTCACCCGACGCACCGCCCACGCCTCCAGACTGCCGCATCCGGCTGGTTTCTCGCCGCTATCTGCCCGCTTCTGGGCGCTGCTCAAGGCCAAAACCAACTCCCGGCCGGCAGATTGGATTTTTTGCTTCCTATCGAAATTGTTGTAAGCCGCAATTCCGCCACCCAAAAGCAAGGCCCCAATCGCCACACTGATCATCATCTCGATCAGCGTAAACCCCTCGTTTCGTGTACCACACCGTTGTCCAACAGCTCTGCATCGCCGTCTCGTTGTACCATTATAGCGTTGAAGCTTCATCACATTCCACTATACCAAAAATCGACTATAGCAATCGACTGTTGAAAGCCTCTGTCAACCCCCGAGGTTGACTTCTCAAGCAACCTCGGTACACAAACAAAAATGATCCAGAATCGCTATTCAAAGACTAAATGCCCGATTTGGCCCAATTGCCTTTGATAACCAGCATTGTCGCATACAAATTCACAGTATTTATCCTCGTTTCCCGAAAACAGGTTTAAGACGACTTCCTTTTCCGTAATCTTATACAGATTGTTTACGCTACCAGCATAATCCGGGAAAGAAGACCACTTGTACAAATACAGACTAGACAAATCGGGAAACATTCGAGCCGTGAATGGATTTAAATGAATATACCTGGAAACATGAACTAGCTGCTCTTCGGTCTCAATCCTCACGGCCTTGAACTGGCGCAAAAAAACATTGCCCAACCTTTCGTTCTTCAGATTAAAAAACCCGGTAAATCCATTCTGAAAATTAGACAAAAATTTCGAGATGCCTCCATCCATTCTTTGCTTCAGCAATAAATGGAAATGGTTGGGCATTAGGCAGAAGGCATAAACACTTGCTAGGGTGGGGGAGTCTATTAAGTGATTGTGATATCTAGTCCTGGCCTCACTAGACAAAACCAAATATCTAGACAAAGGCACAGGCGTTGATGCAAACCTGTAATACCACAAGCATTCAATTACTCTCTGCAGGTCCCTCTTATCCGAGAACACTCGCTTCCCATCAATTGTTTTATTGAAAACATGGTAAGTTTCGTCAGTTGCCAGAACGGTATTTCTCCTGGGCATACCAACATACTACGACAAAATCCCCGAGGTTACCAGATCGGTCAACCCCCGAGGTTGACATAATTTAATCAGAAAGTCCCAATGGGCAAATAATAACTCTCTCAAACAACAGACCTTTAAATGTGCAACTAAATTTGCACTTGAATTTATGGATTACTCAAACAATAAGCCGTCCCGGGGTCCGGTTCCAGATTTGCACAAATCTCATACCGCCGTCCTGCCGTGTCACCAGCCACATCATCACTGTAGGTATAAACATAAACTCCAATATTTCTGGGGTCGGCGATATTGGGCGAAGTAATATAAGAGCCGATAGTCGCTGTCATCACCTGCCAATTGGCCGCCGATCCCACCCCGTTCGTATCCGCATAACTGCCATTATCACTTCGGTAAAGTTCGAGAGCCGCCCGCACTTGCTCCAAATCCGCCTTTCTCTTGCCATTCCTCGCGTTTCTATTGGCCGTCGCGTAACTAACAAACCCCGCCGCCGACAGGAGCGCAATAATTGTCGCCACCACCAGCATCTCCACCAATGTAAAACCCTTCTTATCATCACAGCGTCGCAGCCCTGCAGCACCACAAAGCCACTTCCTTACTCTGCTACCTTGCGATCTTGCCACTTTGTTACTTAATTGTTTTAGATCATTGGCCATTTTGACATTTGAGATTTGATTTTTGATTCACAATAAAACCTTAGGTTTTATTGCTGATTTATCACGCAAAAATACTCCTCATCCCCGCTGTTATCAAAAGCACACGCTCCGTCATCACTATTGGCATTCTCGTTCTCAAGCCTGGCACAATTGCAATAAGTGCTCCCCGCACAAGCGTAGCTATACGCCGTCCAATTGGGTTTGGGGTCAGAGGGCAGTCCAGCCGGCAACACACTCCCGTCTGCCCCGATCGTCGCACACCCACTCGAGGTGCTATCGTACTCGCCGTTGACGCTGTAATACTGTTCAAACGCTCCAGATACCGCCTTCATGTCACCTCGCCGCTTCGAGTCCCGCGCTTTCTTCTGCGCCGTCGTGTAGGACACCGTCCCCAGTGCAATCAGGATCGCCGCAATCGAGATCACCACCATCAATTCGATCAA
>CAYMQI010000052.1:3739-7731 GCA_964392715.1 uncultured Pseudomonadales bacterium
CATTATTCTTTTTTTCCATCGCCTCGTCAACTTATTGAACTACCACCGTCATCGACGCCAGTAACGCTCCCGGATTGTTCTCCAACCCGTCATTGTCAACCGCCGTGATCGTCACGGTAAAAGCGCAATTACCTGAACAATTATACCGATGTACCAACCCATTACTCTCCAGACTCGACTCCTCTTTCTGGCCGTCACCAAAATTCACTACCACCCGATTTATCCCACCATCCACGTCTTGCACTTTCCAAAAAAACGTCGCCTCCGCCTTTGCCCTGGACAGATACAACACTCGATTCTCTCCTGGGGCCGGATCACTGCTAAACGCCGTCACCGCCGGCCGCGACTGACAAACCGCAAAACAGTTACCCGGGCAATCCAACACCCCTTGATCCACCCCCGCTCCGCTGCCCACTTGATTGATCACCGAACAACATTGATAACCCCAGCCGGTACAAGTATTACCAGCCGTCTGCCCGGCCACAATCTCCCCCGTCCTCCACACTCGCAGCATCTCCACTTTGCCGTCCTTATATCCCACCGCCCAATACCGCCCCCACCGCCCCACCACCAGCCAGTTTTCCGACTGATCAACAGCCGTCAAACCCACTTTAATCCCAGAGTACCCTGCTTTCTTCACTACGCCCCAAGGCAGTTTACCCTCTCGCACCACCACGTTTTTGTCCAAAGAGCTGGTACACACCGCCTCCAAAACATAATCAGTATCGCTCGTGAACCGTAGTTGATACCCGGACAATGGCCTTTCCCCAGAAAAAGCCCCGCTCACACCACAATCCCTATCATTAACCGGTTTTCTAGACAAGGCCACCACCTCGGCCACCTCCCCCCTAATCTTAATCGCCCCCACCCAGGCCACGACTTCCGGTGCCACCAACACCACTATCAGCACCACCATCCCCAACCCGAACACAATCGTAAACAAATTGCCTAAAAACTTCACTCATTGCTCCCTTCATCAGTCATTCCGGCAAGGGCAGCCATACAAGCCTTATCCGGAATCCATGATTTGTCTGTTTACATCCAGGATCAAGTCCGGGATGATGCAATTTTATTTATAATTTTTAGCCTGCTACAGCAGACTAAAATACCATCCCCATATCTGCCCGCCCCACAACAAAGCCAGGATTAAACCCGCGATCAAAAACGGCCCAAACGCCAACGCCTGCCCGAATTTTTTTTTCCCCGCCAGCAATAGTCCCACCGCCACCGCTCCCCCTAGCAAAAAACTCAAGAAAAACCCTACCACCACCCGCGGATACCCCAGCAAAAACCCCATCACCAACGCAAACTTCACATCCCCAAAACCCATCCCTCGACCACGCGTCACTACCAGTAGGCTAAAAAACGCCGCCAAAGCCACCAGGCCGGACACGACTGCCAATACAAAATCCCGCCCCTGCATCTCACCCACATAAACCAAAAACCCTCGGTAAAGCAAGCTACTCAAGCCAAGGGCCGCCACCGCAAAATCAGGAATGATCCCATACTTGAAATCGGCAAAGAAAATCACCACCAACACCAACCCCACAAACAACCAAAATAAAGGCTGCAAATAGAGTAGGGGAGACCGCGTCAACTGAAAAAAGGCAAACCCGAGTGTTCCCCACCAGACAAACAACAAGCCCGTGACCATCTCCACCACCGGATAAGTCCAGGAGATCTTCTTTTTACACGTCCTGCACTTGCCCCCGAGCACCAAATAAGACACCACCGGTATATTTTCGTACCATGATAGTTGTCGCCGGCAGTTATCGCAATAAGACCGCCCCTCCCAAGGCGATTCGTTTTTCAGAGTTCTGTAGATCAGCACATTGACAAAACTGCCGATAGCAAGCCCCAACACAAAAATAGGAAACAGCAAAACTAGTTCCATGCCTCAAAGCTACCACAACCCAACCTCTTAAACAACTAAATTCCAAACTTCAAGTACCAAGCACCAAACAATTTCTCAATTCAAAATAATGGCTGCTTGTTTTGGCCCTTCATTTTTATCTCCATTATGAAATTTCCAATCCGCAACGTCATGCAATAGAACACCTAGCTCAACGATGAATCTGTCATGTGGTTGACTAATTTGATTCGATAAATGACAAGCATTATTATAGATATAGACACGAACAATATGCCACCAGTCATGACCCGTGGATTCACTGAAATCGTTTCTTTAAAAGAGTTTTAACCCCATCGATAATTGCACTATGTTTGACCATGTTATGCGCTGTTTCTCCAACTAAAGCTGTCAGATGATACAATATATTTCATATTAAATCAGTATGAAGATTTTCTTTACGGCCTCATTACGTGCGAAGGAATCTGGTTTCAAGCAAACCATCGACACTATTTGTGATGTTATTGCTTCCAACCACGAATTGTACGCCAAGCATATTCTGGATCAAAACTTAGATGAAGTTAGGCAATGGAGTTTCAATAAGAAATTACGCTATTACAATGAAGCATACAAAGAAATTAAGAGGTGTGATTTGTTTGTAGCCGAAGTTACTTATCCTAGTGCAAACGTTGGATACGAAATTGCCTTGGCACTTGATTCTGAAAAACCAGTTATTTTACTTCACCAAAATCATAATTTAGCTATTTTTGATCTTATTCACGCAGATGAATACTCAGATCAACTAAATGTAATTAAATATACAAAAGCCAGCCTCGATAAAAAATTGACAACTCTCTTAGAATCCCTAAATGGATCCAAGGACAAACGTTTCACCTTACTACTTCCACCCTACATCCTTAATCATTTGTCTAAGGTGGCCAAAAAGCAAAAAATGCCGAGAGCTGTTTACATACGAAAACTGATTGAAAAAGATATGCAGAGTGACGAGTGAACAAATTTTCCTGATCTGATTCATATCGTGTATGAATTGATAAGCTTGACCAACACCCCTAGACTTTACTGAATGGACAAAACAAGGCTATTAATCATTGGACTGACTTCGCATCACACTGAACATATCCAGGCGTTACAAGCTAATCCTACTGTTCTCGTTGCTGGGGTTTGTGACATTAACATCTCGCGAGCAAAAGAAATGAGCTCGGTATTTAACAATGTTTCATATTTTACAAACTTTCATGTAGCTATCGATTCCCTCAAACCTGATGCCGTGTTTATTTGTTTGCCCCACGATCAGCATCTCGAGGTCGTAGAGTTAGCTCTGAAAAAAGGCATCCATGTTTTCAAAGAAAAACCCTTTGCTCATGATCTTGAAGAAGCTAATAAGATAGCTAATTTATTTAAACAATCTCACAGCAAAATTATGACCGTTTCTCAACGACGTTTTCATAAAACATATCTCGAGGCAAAAAATCACCTGGGCGAAATAGGACAAATAAAATATGTTTTCGCTACTTATTCTTTTAATAAGCCAACCTCTGGTTGGAGAAAAAATAAAAAAGCTAGTGGAGGTGGGGTTATCATTGATTCCGGATATCATCTGATCGATTTATTGCTATATTATTTTGGATTACCGGAAACAGTCAAATGTGAATTATCTAAACTATCTAACGACTTGTCATGCGAGACTGAAGATTATGCGTTGATAGAGTTAGACTACGCGGATGGTAACAATGTGCAATTAGTACTCAACAGACTCGTGGAAACTAAGAAAGAAGAAATTGTTATTTATGGGGAACTTGGTAAGCTTGTTGCTACTAAAAACGAACTACTGTTACAGAGATATAATTCTGGGACAACAACAAAATTTGCATTTGATCCAGATGGATTTACCGAAGCATATCAGCAGCAGCACAGCGCATTCTTTTCATCACTATCTAATGGGCATCTTCTGGTGCCAGGAGTCAAGGAAGGTGTAACGAACAATCTGATTATTGAGGCTTGCTATCTTTCTGCAGATACCAATTTGACTATAAATACAGAACAATTAATAGCATCTCGGAGACTGAATTTATGAAAAATCATAACAAAAAAATTGTGACTTTCTCAATGCCTCATGAATTTT
>CAYMQI010000053.1:0-7715 GCA_964392715.1 uncultured Pseudomonadales bacterium
GGCGATCCACAAGAAAGATTTGATGAGGATGCCCTCCGAATGATGCGGGCGATTCGGTTTGGGGGGGAGCTGTCGTTTAGCATTGAGGAAGGGACGCTCTCGGCAATAAAGGAAAAAGCGGCGTTGATAAAGGAAATTTCTGGAGAAAGAGTACGCGACGAGTTGTTAAAAATTATGGCTTCCCCCTACCCGGCTGACGGGATAAAACTAATGTACACTTCGGGTTTGTTGGAACAAGTATTGCCGGAGCTGTTGGAAGCGGTGGATGTCCCACAAGGAGGGCATCACATTTATGACGTGTGGAACCATATGGTCGAGAGCCTGCGGGAGTGTCCAGCGCGGGACCCGATGGTAAGGCTGGCAACGCTTTTGCACGATATCGGCAAGCCACGGACGATGAGGCGGCAGGGGCCACGGGGAGTGACTTTTTATGGTCACGAGGTGGTGGGGGCGAGGCTGGCGGCACAAATTGCCGACAGATTAAGACTATCTAAGAAACAAAAGGCGAGGCTGGTAATGCTGGTCAGGTGGCATATGTTCACTTATGATCCGAAGATGACCGATGCGGCCATCAGACGGTTTATCCGGCGGGTGGGGCGAGAGAATATCAACGATATGATGATGCTTCGCGTGGGGGACCGAAAAGGCGGCGGCAGTCGCGCGACGAGTTGGAGGTTACGCGAGTTACAGGAACGAATTGGGGAGAATTTGTACGAGCCGATGGGCGTTGGCGATTTGGTGATTGATGGTAATGAGGTAATGCAGGCGCTTGATATAAAACCCGGGCCAAAAGTCGGGAAGATTTTGAATCAATTATTTGAGGAAGTGATGGAAGATAAGTTGCCTAACGAGAAAGAGAAGTTGCTGGAGAGGACCAAGGAATTGGCTAGAGCCAGCGTTTGAAACGGAAGACCAGGGCCAGAGTGAAGGCGACGGTAAACATGTAGCCGACGGTGATAAAAAAGCCTAAGGGGTTGGTGGCAAAAGGAATATTGTGAAAGTTCATGCCGTAGATGCCACTGATGACGTTTAAAGGCAGGAGCGTGACGGAAAAAACGGTGAGGATTTTGATGATTTCATTGGTGCGGAAAGTGATCAAGGACTCGAAAGTGCGGATCAGGCCTTCCAAGTGGTGACTGTCGCCGACGACCTGGTGATTGATGTTGGAAAAAGAGTCAATGATTTTTGACCAGTTATCCTTGGATTTAGGGGAGAGATTGAGGAGGGGGTTGTCGCGACCCTTAAGGGGAGAGAGTATTTGCAGTTGGGACTGGATGGCGGTGTTGATGATGGTTTGGTTGTAGCGAAGGACGGAGATTTTTTCGATAAAATGGCGGGCGAGGTGTTTTTTGAAGATTTCGCGGTCAGATTGATCGATGGCCTCACCCTGGGCGTCGATGACTTCATCAAGGTATTGGAGGATGTGAAGGAAAAGTTTGTAGAAGAGGCTGACGGGGCCGTCTTGGCAACGCTTGTCCTTAAGTTTGGCTGAAGTTTGGGTGGCAGAAAAGTAGTCGTTGACGACTTTGAGGCTACCTTGGCTTTGGATAGTAGTTAAGGTGGATTTGGTGACAAAGACGTTTAATTCACAAATGGAGTATTTTTTGGACTCCCCAGTCTTATAGGGAATGTGGAAGACAAAGTAAACGTATGACCTATTGGCGGCAACTTTGGCGCGGGGGGTTTTACCGTGGGTAGAGGTCTCGAGATGAGAAAGGCTGAGGCCATATTTTTCCGCGAGCTGTTGTTTTTCCACTACTGTTAAGCCGTGGGTAAAATTAAGCCAGGTGGTGTGGGCATGTGAGAGTTCATCCATGAAGAGAGTATAGCAAGGTAAGGGGTAAAAATTCTAGGCAAAGATGCTAGCGGCGAAATCGAAATCTCTTGGAAGCGGTGAGGCGCTCCCAAGCAACCAACAAAGGCGCGGCGGTAAAGGTCGAGCTATAAGTGCCGGTGATGGTGCCAATGAGGAGGGCAAAAACAAACCACTTGGTGGTGGAACCGCCCAAGAGGTAGAGGGCGGTGAGCATAAAGATGATGGTCATGGAATTGTTGATGGAACGGGAGAGGGTTTCGACGATGGCTTTGTTGACGATTTGAATGTAACTGGCCCCGCGATGGTGGCGGAGTGACTCGCGGATCCGGTCGTAAACGACGATGGTGTCGTGGACCGAAAAAGAGAGGATGGTGAGGACGGCGGTGACGAATAAGGTGTCAATTTCGACGCCGTAAAAATGTCCAAGCAGGGAGAAAATGCCGAGGACGACCAAGGTGTCGTGGAGCATGGCCAAGACGGCGCAGACACCATACTTTAATTCTTTGAACTGCCAAGCGACGTAAAAGAGGATGGCGGTGGCGGCCAGAAAAATGGCGACGTAGGTTTTTTGGAGGAGCTGCTGGCCCAGAGTGGGACCGACGGCCTCGAAGCGAACTTCCTCGACCTGGCCGTAGTGGTCGGAAAGGGCGGAGAGAATTTGCTGGTGCTCCTCGGGTGATAACTCTTGGGAGCGGATAATAAGTGATCGGTCGGGGGTAAATTGGATGGAGGAGAAGGTGTAAGCATCACCTAAGGTTTCCTGAACGTTTTGTTGCGTGATAGTTTGGTTGTCGGCAAAATGCAATTCCAAGAGAGAACCGCCGGTAAAATCAATGCCTGGTTTTAAGCCAAAAAGAGCCAGGGAGATGAGGCCGGGAAGGATGATGAGGCCGGAAAGGAGGAAGTAAAGCGGGGTGAACTTGATGAAGTTGAACATGATGGTTAATTCAAAATGCAAAAATCAAAAGTCAAAATGTAATTTAACATTTAAAGAGAAATTATTGTTGCATGCTAATTGGTAATTTTGATGTTTGAGACTTGCTTGCCTGCCTTTTTGGTGGGATTTGTGATTTATTTTCCTTTGCCTTGGTAAAAGAGGCGCATCAGGGTCCTGGTGACGATGATGCCGGTAAAGAGACTTATAACAATGCCCAAAGCCAGAGTCAGGGCAAAGCCGCGGACCAAGCCCGAACTGTTGAGGAAATCCCAGTTTAAAGGATTAAAGAGGATAAAACAGGTGGTAAGTGTGGCGGCGTTGGCGTCTTTGATGGAGTCCCAAGCGCGGCCGAAACCAAGCTCCATGGCCACTCTCCAGTTTTTGCCGGAGCGGATTTCTTCTTTGGTGCGCTCGAAAATGAGAATATTGCTGTCAACGGCCATGCCAACGGAGAGGATAAAGCCGGCAAGACCGGGTAGGGTGATGGTGATACCTAAAAGTTTATAGAGGGCCAGAGTGATGACGGCGTAGACTGCCAAGGCAAGGTCGGCCAGTAAACCTTGGTAGCCGTAGTAGGCGGCCATAAAGACCATGACCATAATCAGGCCCACGGCTCCAGCCCGGAGGCTTTGGGTGACTGATTGCTGGCCAAGAGTAGCACCGACGTTGCGCTGCTCGATGATGCGGATGGGCACGGGCAGGGCGCCGGCGTTTAACTGGATGCTTAAGTTTTTGGCTGATTCAAGGGTAAAACTACCACTGATGACACCTTGACCGCCTCCAATTTCGGTTTGGACAGTTGGAGCGGTGACCAGGTCGCCGTCTAAAAAAATACCGATCCGTTTGCCGATGTTTTCTTTGGTGAGGGTAGCAAATTTGTCGCCACCCTCTGGGGTAAATTCAATGGCGACGACGGGTTCACCCGTTTGGTTATCAAATTGGACTGAGGCTTTTTTGAGGTCGGCCCCGGTTAGCTGTGTAGGAATGAAGGAGTGGTAAATATCCAGAGCCGAAGGAGAAGCTATGGCCTGCAAGCTCGACTCGTCTTGGTTGCGAAAATCGAGTTTGGCGGTTTGGCCAATGAGGCCGACTGCTTGGTTTGTATCTTTGATGCCGGGTAGTTCGACGATCAGGCGGTAGTCGCTTCCCCTGATACTGGTTTGAATGACGGGCTCGGAGACGCCAAAAAGGTCGACGCGGCGGGCGATGACTTCGCGGGAAGACTCGAGAGCATCGAGACGGTCGGCCTCGGCAATGTCACTCATGTCGGCGTCTAGGACGAGGTGGGTGCCACCTTGAAGGTCTAGGCCCAACTTAAGGATAAAGTCTTTTTGGAAGCGGCGGCCAAAAATGGCGACGTTTATGCCGGGGCGATTGATGGTGCGATGGATACTGACCGGGCCAGAGTCAAAGTCGAGGTTGACAGTTTGAGGCAGGGCAATGTAGAGACTGATGGCGGAGACGATGACAATAAGGGCAAAGAGGCGTTTGGGGTTTTGCATGACTATTTGAGAAGGGGTAACTGGCGCATGTCCTTGAAAGTGAGGATCAGGCGGCCCTTGAAGGGCTTTTGGGTGACTTTGACGTTGTCGCCGTGTTTGGCGCCAATGTTTTTGACAAATTGAGAAGGAATGGTAACGGCGAGGGAGTGGCCGACCTGAATGATCTTGGACATGTGTCTAAAAAAAGGTTTTAAGCGGCGGTGTCTTCTTTGGATTTTTCGAGCAAGTCTTCTTCGTTGCCGACGACCATGATCCGGGGGAGGGAGAGGATGCCCAAAAGGAAGGGGTCGCGGCGCTGTTTTCTGAAATTGAACTCCTCAACAGTCATGGCAGTGTAGTTGATCTCTCTTTTTCTGGTGACCTCGGCGCGGCGGACGACGGCGGAGAGTTCGGGCAATACAATGGTGCCCACGACCAGAAGATCGACTTCTGTTGGTTCTTCGCGCTCTAATTGGTGGGCAAATTTACCCGACAACATGGCGAATTTAACCTTGCCGATTTTGTTACGGTTTTTTCTAATGTCTTCGCCCAAACCGGTGGTTTTGGCGACCAAACCCACGAGCTCGTTGTAGAGGTCGTAGCGTTTGTCGGGATAGTAATAGAGCCTGTTGCCGCGGGTTTCGCTCTTGGCGAAGCCGATTTTTTCCAAGCGATTGAGTTCGCGACGGACGGCGTTGATTTCCTCGTTGGTTAAGCGAGTCAATTGCCTGACGTAATACATTTCCCTGGGTTTGGTGAGAAAAGTCTTGATTAGCTTAACTCTAACCCTGGAGAGCATAAAGTCGTCAAGATCTGTCATTGGCAACCTTTCTGGCAGGAAGAGTTTCAAATGTTATCAGTAACTGACTTTGGTGTCGTTGCTGACGATCGAAATCCAGATACGGCCACGGACAAATTGGATCTCTTTGCCTTTGTCATCAGTAAAGAGCGTGCGAGCGGTTCTGTTTGCCTTGGACCAGCGGCCTTCGATCACCTGGCCGTTTTGAAAGATGAGGGCCTCGCCTTTGCCGATGGTCTCGTAGAGCATGTGCTTTAAATCGTCAACCGGGCCGGTTTCTTTGGTGAAGAGAACTACAGCGTTGTGGGCGGTGAGTTGCTGGCCGGTCTCCAGATCATTGTGGGGCTCACCACCAGTGGAACGTTTGTAGAGGTTGTTGACCCGATCATATTCCCATTTGACGTCATATTGTTTGTAGCCGTCCCAGAAATCAAAGGTGATGTTGGTGACGTCTCCCCGATCGGCTTCGCCGGCGCCATCCTGGAATTTCCAGGGAGTGAAGGCGTCAGTCCAGTCTTCTTTGTCTGGAGAAATATTGGTCCAGCCGCGCTCTTTGGCCTCCAGCCAAAGTTCTTCGGTGTGGGTGACCACGCTATGTTCGGTGGCGACGTTTTTGCCGATTACTTCAAACAGCCGATTTTCTTTCCTGAGAAAGGTGGGGGCGCCGATGGCAAACTGGTCTAGGTCGTTGCCCTCGGCGTAGCGCCAACCATAGGCGATTAGTTGTTCGATAGCTTGGGCGCGCTTGTTGGTTTTGCAGGGGCCGCCCGGGTCGGCGCTGCAGTTGGCGCCGCCTACGTGGGCGAGTAAGGGGTAACCGCCGTATTCAGAGGCCCAATCGATAAAGTAAGTCCGAACGCTGCGGACGGGGCCAACCGTGACATTGTTGGCTTGGGCGCCGCAGTAAAACAGCGCCATAAATCTAGTGACGCCACCCTCAGCCAGAGCTTCGTAAATGACGTCTGATTTGACGAGGCCGGAGTGGGGTCTGGCATCGGTTGAATTTTCGATCATGATAGCCAGGGGGCGGCGTTTAATCCAGGCTGCTTGCTCAATTTGGGTATAGAGTTGGCCATTGAGGGGGCAGGCTTCGGTTTTGGGGGAGTCGGGGGCTATATCAAGCAGGGTGCTTTCTGTGGCTTGCAAACCTGAGTCGGTGCTGGTCATGGCGGGACGGGCGAAGCCGTTAAAGAGGACAAAAGAAATGGCGGTGGAGACTAAGTAGAGGACGATTCCGAAGATGAGATTTTTTTTGTTCATTGTTTATTCCATGCTTTGGCAGTTTTAATACAAGTAGCCTCTTCTTTGGACAGTTCGATGCCGTCTTTGTTTTTGCCAGCTTTGATGGGCTTGGCGTAGAGGCGGGTTTGGTTTCTGGTGTGTAGCGAAGTGATCATGATGCCGTTGTCATTTTTGTCCATGAGACAGAGGCAGAAGCTCTGATCACCGCCAGTGTTCCCGAATGGATTGTAGCGCACAAAACCCAATTTTTGAATATGGGGTTTGATTTCATGGCGGAGTTCTTCTATGGCGGTCTCGACGGCGGTGATATCCTGGTCGATGTTCTTGAGGTTGTCTTTGATTTTGGTCAGCACCAAGGCCAGATCTTTTTTGTCGATATCAGAGGTGAGCTTTCTATAGACCAGATAAGCCTTGATGATAGTGGCGGTGAGGATAAAAAGCCAAAGGGCCAGAAAAGAAATGATGACGGTGGAAGCCTGGGGAGGCAAAAACATATGTGATGATTCTAGACTGAGTACAATTGATAATCAAGCCAGTTTCAGGCTAAATAGACGGAGTATAATAGTTACTAAATTATGACTAAAAGACGCACTAAAGCCAAAAAACTCAAGACGAAGCAGAAGCGCACTGAGGGCAAGTTGCCAGGGGTGGTGTACAAACTGGACAAGAAGATGCTGGTGGAAGCGGGTGGGGGTGGAGTGGAAGAGACGGGTGAAAAAAAAGTAGACGATTCGCCGGTGGAACTCTTGGAATTTGACCCGAAGTTACTTAAAAAGGATTTGGTCAAGACCATATTTCTTTCTGGTGTGATGTTTGCCAGTGTGATTTTGGTGTATGCATATCTGACGGTTAGGTAAGGGTCTGGTGACCAGAGGGTGTGATAAGCAGGGTGTTCTCGTGGCGGTAACCAAATTTTTGGGGAAGATAGAGGCCGGGCTCGATGGTGATGGCCATGTCCGGCTTGAGCTGGTTGTGGCTGGTGTTGTGGATGCTAAGGGATGGGGGTTCGTGAATATCTAAGCCAAGACCATGACCAGTAGTGTGGAGGATGTAGCGATCGAGGCGTTGTGATTTGAAATGATTAAGTGTGACCTGATCAAGCTTTGTGGCATTCCGCTCGGGCAGAGCTTTGATCGCCTGGCCGTAGGCGACCAAGACGGCGGTTTCGATGCGGTGAAATTCCGGTGAGGGTTTGCCGAGCTTTATGGTGCGGGTAAAGTCCGAAGCGTAGCCGCCGACAGTACAGCCAAAGTCAAAGAGAACAACGTCGCCTGCTTTGATTTTTTTAGTTGAAGAGGTGTGGTGGGGAACGGCGGAGTGACGGCTGGAGGCGACGATGGGGTCGAAGCCGGCGGGGATGCCCTGGGCTCCCAGTGAAGTTTGAACTTGGATAATTTTCTGGGCGAGTTCCAGTTCGGTGACACCGGGTTTAATGAGCGG
>CAYMQI010000054.1:0-2859 GCA_964392715.1 uncultured Pseudomonadales bacterium
CCCGACATGGCACCGCTTGCCCAAGAAGAGATCGGCAACTTAACCGCCCAAAAACAGGCCCTCGAAGCCTCGATTGCTGCCCTGCAGGCCGATCACTCAAAAGCCACCGATCACGCAGAACCCTTCAACGAGGCCCTCGTCGAGGTTCGCCCAGGGGCCGGCGGCGACGAAGCCAAGATCTGGGCCGAAGATTTACTGCGCATGTATAGCCGCTGGGCCCAGCAACACCAGTTCAAGCTCGAGCCGATCGACACCGGCATCATCAAGATCACCGGCCGCGGCGGACAGGCCGCCTACAATCTTTTAAAGTACGAATCCGGCGTCCACCGCGTCCAACGCGTTCCCGAAACCGAAGCCCAAGGTCGTATCCACACCTCCACCGCTTCAGTCGCCGTCCTCCCCATCGTCAAACCCCAAAACCTTGAAATCCGGGAAGAAGACCTCGAATGGCAGTTTATCAGGGCCGGCGGCCACGGCGGCCAAAACGTCAACAAAGTCAACACCGCCGTTAGGCTCACCCACAAACCCTCGGGTATCGCCATCTCCTGCCGCCAGGAGCGCTCCCAACAACAAAACCGCACCATAGCCTTGGAGATGCTCCGTTCCCAACTTTGGGAAGCAGAGGAAGAAAAACGCCTCGGCAACATCAAAGACCAAAGAAAAGCCGCCGTCGGCCGCGCCCAGCGCGCCGAAAAAATCCGCACTTATAACTATCCTCAAAACCGCATCACCGACCACCGCATCAACACCTCATGGCACAACTTAGACTCAATCATCGAAGGCAACCTCGATGACACCCTTGATACAATCAGTAAAAATCTTCAGAAACTCTAAACTCTAATCACCAAATCCTAAACAAACACCAACTTTAACTTCTTTTCTCGAAATTTTCACTCTGTGCACAAAGTCCCTTTTACTAAGTGACTCATTAGCCTCAATATAATTTGCTGCAACTGAACCTGATGATCGTATTAATTGGTCGCCATCCAGTACATTCTGCCTATACTTTGGCAAAGATCTCACCAACTTACGACACTCCCTAGCAAAAACATATGTTCTCTCTTCAAGATCGTAAACCCTTGTTTTTATCATTGAAGGCTAAGTTTACTTAGGATTTAGAGTTTAGGATTTTCAACTACTACTCTCAAGCACCACGTCCACGCTCTCACTCTTCCCATCCCGCCAATAATCCACCCTCACCCGATCCCTCACTTTATGTTTGGCAATAATCGACTCCAAGGTGTTCTGGTCATCCACCGCTTGCCCGTCAATCTTGGTAATTATGTCCCCCGCCTGCAAACCGCCATCATCCGCCGGCGACTCGCTCACCACTTCCCGCAGGTACGCCCCGGCCGGCACTTCGTTGAGGATGGCCGTTTCCTTGGAAACCTGTTGGTAGCGCACCCCGAGGAATGCCCGATCAAACCTGCCCGTTTCTTCAAAACTTGTCAGCGACTCCCGCAGCACATTGATCGGGATGGCAAAGCCAATATTCTCTCCGCCAGCCACCGCCGTATTGATCCCGATCACTTGCCCGGTCGTATTAAGTAGCGGCCCACCAGAATTACCCGGATTGATCGCCGCGTCTGTTTGAATGACGTTATCCAACCTCTCCACAAACCCGCCCAAGCCATCCCCCGCTTCTATCCCCCGCCCGAGGCCCGAGATCACCCCCGTCGTCACCGTATGCCTAAATTCTCCCAGGGCTGTACCTATGGCAATCACAAACTGCCCCACTTTCAAGTTTTCAGAATCCCCCAGTTCAATTGGCGCCAAGCCGCCATCGTCGGCCACTTGCAGTATCGCCAAATCATTGGCCGGATCACGGTAGATCTTGGTCACTGCGTGTTCATGGCCATCGCGGTCAATCACTTTATACTCTGCTTTGGCCGAGCTAACCACATGCTTATTGGTCACCACCAAATTTCCCTCCACCACAAACCCCGAACCAATATCTTGTTCGACCGTCTCGGTCTGCCCTCTTGGCACTTGCCCAAACGCCCCAAACGGGTCCAAAAACAACGGCGACACTTGTCTCTCCTCCTTTACAGACACCGTCACTACCGACGGCGCCGCTTCCTCGGCCACGTCAATCACCACGCTCTCTTCCTTGACCAACTTCGCCGTCACGCTCTCGCCTCCAATCCGGAAATTTCCCCTGGGGATCAAGTAATCCAACGGCTTGATCACAAACAACCGATCGGCCACCGCCCCGCCCAAAGCCGAAGCCACCAACAACACGGCCAGCCCCACCACCACCGCATTCTTGCGAACCGCTTTAATTATCCTGTTCTTATTATTCTCAGACATACTCCCCTCTCACTACCATGGCTCACAATTTATAAATCTAAAATCTACCATCTCTGATCTACTACCTACAATCTACCATCTACGATCTACTTTCTACAACCCACCATAACTCCCCAATTTGAGAATTTGTTGAGAAAAACTTCAATTGAACAATCGAGCCATTTACATCACTACTTCCCCACCTGCTTGATCGCCGCCTGCAACTGCTCATCTACCGCCGTCTCAGCGCTATCTGTGGCCACCACATCCGGAGTCAGGCCCGTCTCCTGGATCGAGTCGCCCTCGGGCAACAACCACTGCGACGTCGTCACGTGCATCGACGTCCCGTGTGGCAGGCTGATGATATTTTGTACTGTGCCCTTACCGAAACTCCGCTCCCCGACCAGCGTCACCCCCAGCCTGTCCCGCAGGGCTCCGGAGACTATCTCCGCCGCCGACGCGCTGCCACCATTGATCAGCACCGACAACGGTTTGCCGATCAAACTGCCCCGCCGGTTCACCCCAAACGACTCTGCCTCTATCCGCCCCTGTTGCTTGACAATCAACCCC
>CAYMQI010000054.1:2869-7408 GCA_964392715.1 uncultured Pseudomonadales bacterium
CCCCTCACTCAAAACCTCGCTGGCCACAAACACCGCCCCGTTTAGATACCCTCCCGGATTATTGCGTAGATCCAAGACTATTCCCTCCAGGTCCCCCCGCCCCAAAATCCGGCTCACCGCGCTGTTCCACTCATCCTCGGTTTTATCCCCAAACCGCGACAGCTTCAACTGGGCCACGCTTCCATCCGGGTAACTCGCCTCATCCGCCTTCGTCCCCTCGACTATCCCGCCGGCCGGCCAAAAAGTCACTTCCACCGTCGGCACCACAATCGTATCCCGGGCCATGCTCACCTCAAACGGCTGGCCGCCGTTATTGTCTCGGTACAGCGTCAGACTCACCACTTGGCCGTGCTCCCCGCGGATCAACTCCACCGCGTGGGGCAAAGACATTTTTTGCGTATCAACATCCACCCCTTTACTCTCATCTTTGATGCGCAAAATATAGTCTCCGGCTTTGACTCCCGCCGCCTCCGCCGGCATACCATGAAGCGGCGCCATCACCGCCAGCTGGCCGTCCCGATAACCTAGTTGAATCCCCACTCCTTCAAACGATCCCGACAGATCCTCCTCCGCCCGTTGATTATCCGACGGGGGCAAAAAGATCGAGTAGGGATCCCCGGCCGACCCCACCATTCCCTCAATCGCCCCATACACCATCTCCTCCGCGTCGAGTTTACCCGGATCATAAAAGTTCTGTTCCATCTTCCCCCACGCCTCCCAAAACAGCGAAAAGTCCACATCCTGGAACTCTGCCGGCGTGTTGACATTGACCACCCTTTTAGGCAAGCCCAAATCCACCCCGCCCTTTTTGAGAAGTTCGCGCTGCCCACCCCACCACCCACCGGAAAATCCAAGGGCCACCAGGATCAAACCCACCACTACATTGCGCACAGTTTTCAGTTTCAACTTAACATGCATGAAAGGAGTCTATGTTTAAGCCTAATTTTGTAACGAAACAGATGAAATTTTGAGCGAAACGGGCGAAACTGAGTGAAGTAGTAGCATGGCTACTTCGAACGAAGTTGAGTCAGTTGCAGCCAAAATTGCTCTGTTGTAGTAGAAAGTAGACGTAAACATAGACTTAAACTATACCCCATCACGCAACCAATGGCCAGCAAGCAACAGTCCATTATTTGCTTGCCCTGAGTTAGGAAAGCACCGACACAAATGGCACCCGGGCCAAATGGCGCGCCCGCTCAATGGCGGTCGTCAACCTTCTCTGGTGTTTTTGGCACACCCCGGTGCGCGTTCTGCCCAGAATCTTGCCCCGCGAGGTCATAAACGGGCTCAAAGCCTGGTGCTCTTTGTAACTTGGCTCTGTGCTGTTCTCACAAAAAGGGCACTTGGTGGCCACCGGTCTGAAAGTTCTTTTTCTAAACATAACTCTCCTCTAGAATGGAATATCGTCCATGTCTACTTCTTGATCGGCCACCTCAGCCGTGGCTTTGGCTTCGTCAGCCTTGGCGGCTTTTTTATCCTTGCCGGTCTTCTTCTTGGCCGGTTTCTCTTCAACCGCTTCACTCGCCTCAACTTCCTCACTGGCCACAACCGCCGGCTGGCTCGCTTCCGCCCGGCCCTGGTAACCGCCCCCACGGCTCTCATACTCTTCCCCACCTCGTCCCCGGGGCGGCGACAAAGCGATCATGTTATCAATTACGATTTCGGTAGTGACCCTTTCCTGACCGTCCTGACCGGTCCATTTGCGGGTTTGGATGCGCCCGTCACAATAAACTTTGCGGCCCTTGTACAACAGCTGTCCACAAATCTCGGCCAGTTTTCCCCAAGCCACAATTCGGTGAAACTCGGTCTCTTCAGTCACTTCATTGCTGTCGGCCGGGCTGTAAGTCCGGTTGGTCGCCAACCCGAAGGTGCACACCGCCGTCCCACTGGGGGTATACCTAAGTTCCGGGTCGCGGGTCAAATTTCCAATCAACATCACTCTGTTTAACGATCTGGCAGACATTTCACTCCTCCTATCAACTAGACCCTAGTAACTAATTTATTATTTATCGATTCTCACCAGCAACTGCCGCAACACTCCTTTTTGGTGCTTGAGCCCATCCTCAAACTCCGGCGCCACCATGGACGGCAACTCCAAGTTCCAAAACACATAAATCCCTTCGTGATATTTAGCAACCGGGTAACTAAAACTCTGTTTACCCTCCTGGCTCTTGTCCACTACCTTACCCTTCAGCTTTTTCACCAACGCTTCCACATTGGCTACTGCCTTGCTCAATCCCTCGTCCCTTAAAACCGGCGCAAAAATCACCGTCAACTCGTATTTTCTCATAACCTTTTTGGCTTGGGTAAAAGACCAAGTCAGACTTGGCCGCCAAACGTATTAACTTAAATCACCCAAACGCTAAAACTAATTTACTAATTCAGGCCAAATTTTACCACACCGATGATTTTTCTCAAAACTCACTCCACTTTGGGGCCGCGCACTTTCTCCACCACCACTGCCAATTCATTCCTAGTCTCTGGCATTCCTCCTATGCTTACCTTCGCAATCCGATTTATTACCTCCTCTTTCACTAACCACTCTATCTCAAAAGCATACCAACCCGCTTCCTCATCCTCCCGCTTATTCGCAATAAAGTAGACCGGCCGGCCCAATCTCTCATAAAAAAATGCTGTCGCCACCTTGGCGGACACTCCCTGCAAATTCCACCCGTCCATCTCGAACCGTCCCTCAGTCTTTCCTTCTCCCAAATCAGTCGCATGCTCCTTCACTTTTTGCCTCAATCCATCTATTCCCCTATCCAAAACCGCCACTTTCACTCCAATTTGATCCACATCCACCTCCATCAATACATCCAGCGCACTCTGAAACGCCATAAACAAAAAAAACAACCCACAAGCCTCCTTCGCCATAGTAGCTTCCATACTCAAACCCAAATCCTTCAGTTTGCTGTACTGGGAGAGCCACAAAGTGGCGTTGTCTCTTTGCTCCCTTTTTAGCCGATCCAATATTTTCTGCTCTTGCCTGGTCAATCTCGGCCAGGGCTCCTGCGGCAGCGGTCCGCGTTTTTCTAAATCCATAAGTCCCCTATCTAGCTCCCTATCTTAAAATCCACTACATCTCCATCCTGCATTATATAGTCCCGCCCCTCAAGCCGTACTTTACCCAATTCCCGACACTTCTTCCACCCGCCTACTTCCACAAAATCCGCAAACGGCACGATCTCCGCCTTGATAAATTTGTCCATAAAGTCAGTATGAATCACCCCGGAGGCCATCACTGCAGTCATCCCCTTTCTAATGGTCCACGCCCGCACTTCATACACCCCCCCTTGCCCTTCCGAAGCTTTAGCGGAGGAGGGGGCCGTCAAAAACGAAATCAGCCCCAGCCGCGCGTAGGCCGTCTGAATTAGTCGCGACAAACCGCTCTCGGCCACCCCCAAATCATCCATAAACATCTTGGCTTCATCATCAGATAAAGTTGCTATCTCGCTTTCTATCTTGGCGCTTACCACCACAATATCTTCAGGTTTAACTCCAAACAATTGGGCATATCCAACCTTTTTATCATCATAAGCTGAATTCTCTAGCTCATTTTCTCCAACATTAACCACCACCATCTCCGGCTTCATCGTCAACAAAAAAAGATCCGCCACTTCCACCGCTTCCTCCACATCCAGAAAATCTCTGGCCCGCCTGCCCTCATTAAACCCCGCTTCCAACTTATCCAAAACCATTTTTAATCTTGCATTGCCTGCCCGCCCTTTTGGTAGGACATTTGATTTTTGATTTTGCAAAGTTTCCAAATCCTTGAGAATAAGCTCCGCCGTCACCGTCTCGTAATCACCTGCAGGTTCCGAACCTGTCGTAACCACGCCACTCCCTTCAAAATCCCTCACTACATGGGCAATCAGGTCCACCTCACGGATATTGGCCAAAAACTTATTGCCAAGTCCCTCGCCTTTGTGCGCCCCCGCCACCAAACCCGCAATATCCACAAACTCCACGGTAGCCGGCACTTTGGGCGGCAACTCCACCCGCAAGGGTACTTCCTTGCCACCCACATTCAAAGCGCTAAACACTCTCGCCTTGGCAACAACCTCGGCCAGGACGTCCAAGCGCTCATCCGGCACCGGCACCACCCCCAGATTCGGCTCAATCGTGGCAAACGGATAACTGGCCACAAACGCCTGCGCCCGTCTCACGAGCGCATTAAACAGCGTGGATTTACCAACGTTTGGAAGACCGACAATACCGACCGATAGGTTCATACCCCACATTTACGGTGGAAGCAGTTACAAGTTGTGGTAATGAAATGTGACACCATACTTCTACCGTTCTCCTTTCTTTTATAATTACTTTCTCTATTATATCTCGAATGACCTGCTTTTTGTTGGAGAAATTCATGGTGCATAGGACTTTTTCTGTCTCAGCGCATAATTCTTCCACCCCAATGTCTATTGATTCTTTTGAGATTAGGGCTTCTTGCTCCTCAATCTCTTTCTGAAACCCTTTCTTGCGCTTCTTGGCATCCTTAACCAGCTCCATATACTGTTCAAACTCTAGCGCTCCGCCACC
>CAYMQI010000055.1:0-7354 GCA_964392715.1 uncultured Pseudomonadales bacterium
GGAGAAAGTTGGGACTTAGGTATGGGTGGTAGAATGCGAGTATGGGTGATAACAGTGAGTGGCTTAATAATCCTCAGGGGAAGATTGCAAAAGGGGCGTTGTGTCCGGCGTGCGGGCGGTATAACAGCCGGGATGTGGTGGGGCATGCTTTGGTGATCCGTGATAGAAAAGTCTTGATGATCAAGCGGGGTATAGAACCGATGAAAGGGTGGTGGGCACTGCCGGCCGGATATTTGGACTGGGATGAGAGTTTGGAAGAGAATACTTTGAGGGAGTTAAAGGAGGAGGCGGGAATGGAGGGGGAGATCGTGGAATTGTTGGGAATATATTCCGATCCGCATCGTGATGAGAATGGGCAGCAGAATGTGGGGGTGGTTTATGTGGTGAAACCTAAGAGCGAAGCGCGGGTGGGTGAAGAAGTGACTGAAGTATCCTGGTTTGGCCTAGACGCCTTGCCTGATAAGATTGCGTTTGATCATCGGAAGATGATTCTCGACTACGTCGAGAAAAATCAAAATGATAAATGAAAATGTAAAAAGTCATGGGGTTTGTTCTGGGAAAGGAGGAGTAATGGCGGGGGATGACAGCGCGACCAAGATTGCAGAGCTGAGAACGAAAGTGAAGGAGTTTCGGGATCGGCGGGGTTGGAAAGAGGAAGACCCGAAGGATATTGCCTTGAGCCTGGTGTTGGAAGCGGCGGAACTTTTGGAACACTTTCAGTGGAAGAGCGGGGAAGAAGTGGCCAAGGAGGCGAGGCTTTACGGGCCGATCTGCGACGAGTTAGCTGATGTGTTGTGGTGGGTGTTGGTGATGGCCGAGAGGTTGGATATAGACATAGCGCGGGCGTTTGAGCAAAAGTACCAAAAGAATGAGGAAAAGTATCCGGCTGAAGCTTTTTCCGGGGATGTGAGTGAAGAGCAGAGGCAGAGGACTTACTACAAGATTAAGGCAAAATATCGGGGGAGCCATCCGTTGGCGGAGGAAGAATAGAGATTTGGGGAAAAGAGAGTGGTAGAATTGCGCGAAATTAGTTGATGAAAGGTAGTTGTGGCGAGTCCGGAAGAACAATCAGTTGATCAGGCACTGGCAGTATGGCGAGCCTGCGAGAATGGTAGTGAAATTTATGCGTCTGCTTTAGTAAGCAGGGCTGCTGCTGTCCTGGAGAAAGGTGGGTACAACCAAGTGAGATTTAATGGTGATGATGAAACTTGGGTGGAGCTGGTTGATCAAGGTGGTTTGGTGGTTTCGGCGAAGCGAGAGGCTAGATTGGGTATGGTAGGATGAGGTTAATGTTGGGTAGAAAGCGAAGAGTTTTTTGGATCGGGTCGTGGTTTTTGGTGGCTGCTGGTGGGGTGTTAATTATGCTGGGGGCGGCGGGGAAGAGGCCTGACAGGAAATCTCAAAGTGAAAGTGTGGATGATGAGTCTACAAATGTGGAGCAGAGGTTGGCAGGGATGAGTGCGGAGGAGCGAGTGGGGCAGTTGATCGCTTTACCTTCGACACTGGCCAGCGGGAGCACGGTGATGGTGATAAAGCCCGGGTTTGTGGGGTTATTTGGAGTGGAGGAGAAAAAGCCTGAGGAGGTGAGGGCGGAGGTCGAGAGAATAAAGCGGGAAGCAACGGCTAGTGGAGGAATGGTGCCGCTGGTTTTGGTTGATCAAGAAGGGGGGCGGGTGCAGAGACTTAAAGAAGGGTTTGTCGATCTGCCGAGTTGGGAGGAGGTGTGTGAGACAAAGAACCTGGAAGGGGTGAGGAGCTGGGCAGGGGAATTGGGACGAGAACTTAAAAATGTAGGGGTGGATGGGGTTTGGGGGCCGGTGGTCGATAGGACAAATCCAGAGAGTGTGATTATGAAAGGCAGAACGTGCTCGGATGAACCGGGAAAAAGTGTGGAGGGGGCGAGTGCGTACATTGAGGGGCTAAATGATGCGGGAGTGTTGTCGGTGGTCAAGCACTTTCCGGGTTTGGGGGGAGTTTCAGCTGATCCGCACAGAGAGTTTGGGAGTGTGGGGGAAGTTGATTGGGAAGTTTTTGGGCAGTTGCTCCCGATGAGGCTTGCGGATGGTTTGATGGGGGTGATGGTGACGCACGTAGGGGTGGGCGGTGACCGGCTGCCCTGTAGCGCAAGTGGCAAGTGTTTGGCAGAGTTGACTCAAAGGAGGTGCGATGAGTGGGGGTGTAAGCTACTGTTTACGGATGCGTTGGAGATGAAGGCGGTCGCGGATAGGTTGTCGCCGGCGGAGGCGGCTTATCAGGCCATAATGGCGGGGGAAGATGTATTGGTGTATGGGGCGGAGGAAGGGGGGCAGGAGCAGTTGCAAGTTTTTGAAAAGTTGGTAGAGTTGTATAAAACTGATGGGGAGCTGGCAAAAAAAGTGGATGAGGCAGTTGGTAGGATATTGAGAGTGAAGATACTAAGTAACCAGGGGGGGAAATTTGGAGAAGAGACAGGCAGTAATTGATCACAGCAAGGAAGCAGCTGAAGACTTGTTGAATAGATACGGTGGAGTGAGGCATTTGCATGTGGTAGAGACTTATCCTGGATCGGGCAATTATACGTTGGCTGAAGAAATGGCAATTGCAATCGCTAAGTATTACCGGGAACAAGGATTGACGAGCGGGAGGCTGTCGATGTACGAACTGGTTCAAGATGATAAGGGTAGGGTGGAAATGAATGGGGGTGGAATGTTTTATTATGATGCCCAAGAATATGGGAGAGTGTTTGATCCGAATGGGGGGCAGTGAAGCAGTTTGTGTGGGGACTAGATTAGGACCAGAGTAAAATGCGGTTATGAAAAGAGTAGTATTGGCATCCGGAAGCTTTTGGCGCAAGGAGTTACTGGTGTGGATGGGAGTGCCATTTGAGGTGCGCGTTTCTGGTTTTGACGAGCGGGTAGTAAAAGAGGCTCACCCTCCGAAGCTGGTGGCGATGCTTGCATTCGGTAAGGCGATGGCGGTAGGGGATAGGCTCCGAGAGGAATATGGGACGGTTGAGGAGACGGTAATAATTGGGGCGGATACACTGGTGTGGGCAGATGGGGAAGCGATTGGAAAACCTGAGAATTTGGACGAGGCCAGAGTTATTTTGAATAAACTGAGGGGCAAGTTCCATGAGGTGTTGACTGGAGTGGCGGTGTTGGGCGCAGGCGGTGAAAAATTAGTTGAAGTGGATCGAAGTAGGGTGGCATTTCGGAATTTTTCAGATCAGGAGCGGGAGGATTATTTGGCAAGTGGCGAGTCTTTGGGGAAGGCGGGGGCGTATATGATTTTGGGTGGAGCAAAAGGTTTTGTTGAGAGTGTTGAGGGGAGTGTGACCGGGGTGGTGGGGTTGCCGCTTGGCAGGTTGAAAAAGATGTTGGCTCGAGTGGGGGTGGAGACGGGTGTGGACGTTTCGGCGATGCTTAAGAGGAGGATTGGGTATGAGGACTGACGGACGTGGCTTAATGGTTAGATGGTCATACGGTTAAGGCTTGAGATGACAGTTGGGTTAATTTATCGAGTGAATGCATGGTAGAATGGTGGCATGAGCGATACTGCCCAGAACAACAATGCCCCAGCACAAAATGACCCGTTTTTTGGTACTCAGACTGGTGGTGTGGTTGGTGATGATGGGGTGGGTGGAAATCAGCCACAACTTCAAGGGCAACAGCCGCAGCCGCAACAGCAGCCGGTGGTGGGTCAAGTGGGCAGGGTGGCCAAGGAAGAGGAGCCCTTGATTTCTGGTTTGGATAAACCGGTCGCCGAAGTGCAAACGATTGACGCCGAGCGGGTGCCGTTGGTGGAGGTGGGGGAGGCGGAAATAGCGGCCGAAGTGGCCGAGTACGTGAAGCAGGAGAAGAAAGAGGAGTTGGAACTTGACGAAAAGGTTGAACATAAAGGGAAGCAGTTGGTGGGGCCGGCGGGGTTGGATGATGCAACCGAAGTGGTGTTACCGATGACCAAGACGGCCTTTAACCAAGGCTTGGGGCAGAAAGTGACCATGAGCGCGCGGTGGCTAGCTGAGTGGTGTTTTCGGGTGATCAAGAAGTTTCACGGTAGGGTCGTGTATGCCAGGGACACTAGGTAAAATGGACCACCTGGCCTAGGAGATTAAATGGAGATTATAAATACGTTTACCAGCCAGTTATTGTATGGATTTTTGTTGTTGTTGGGGGTTGGTTTTGGACTAGTGGGAGTGGGGTTGGTGGCTTACGGATTGTTTTTTTATTTGCGCTACAAAAAGCGGGAGGAGTATAGCCTGTCGTTTGTAGTGCTGGAAGTGGCGGTACCGCGGGATAATGAGATCAAGATTGACGCGGCAGAGCAGATGTTTTCGGCGTTTGCGTCACTTAGGAAAAGCGGGATGTGGGGAGGGAAGTTCACCAAGCAAGACCATGTGAGCTTTGAGATTGTAGCCCGCAAAGAGGATATTCGGTTTTTTGTGGCGGCGCCGGAGAAGTTAAAGGACATGGTAGAAAAACAGATCCACGGTGCTTATCCGGGAGCGCAAGTAAAAGAGGTGGAGGAGTACAACATTTTCTCGGAAACGGGCATGGTCGAGTTTGCTCAGCTGGCACTGAAAAAGAATGATTATTATCCGATAAAGACGTTTAGGGATTTGCCGACAGACCCGTTGTCGGCGTTGACGACGGCCTTGGCCAAGATGGGAGACGGGGAAGGGGCGGTGATCCAGATCATGGTGTCGCCGGCGGGATCGAGTTGGCAAAAGTCCGGGAGTAGTTACGTGACATCTTACAAAAAGGGTGAGGCGGATCCGGAGAAAGCAACGTATAAGGAGGACCCGAGAAAATTGGAGGCCGTCGGCAACAAGGTGAGCAAACCCGGGTTTAAGACGACCATCAGGGTAGTGGTGTCGTCGACGTCGCAACAGATGGCCAAGTCGCACCTTGATAATATTACGACGGTTTTTTCGCAGTTTGCCAGCGATCAGAACTCGTTTGGCAAGGCGACGATCAGGTTGAAGAGCATGTTTATGGTCGATTTTATTTACCGATACCGGAATTTGTTTGGCAAAGGGGAGTCGATTTTAAACAGCGAGGAACTGGCGACGATGCTGCATTTACCCAACAAAATGGTGGAGACGCCGCATATTCATTGGCTCTCGGCCAAGACGGCGCCGGCGCCGGCGGCGATTCCCAAAGAAGGGCTTTTCCTTGGCAAGAGTGTATATCGGGGAGTGACGCGGGAAGTGTACTTGTCCGAGGACGATCGGCGGCGGCATATGTATATTGTGGGGAAGACGGGCACGGGCAAGTCGGAGTTTTTGAAAGATATGGTGCTACAAGATATTGGCGAGGGCAAAGGAGTGTGTGTGATTGATCCCCACGGCGAGTTGGTAGATGCGATTATGGAGCTGATGCCGGCCAATCGGGTCGAGGACGTGATTTATTTTGATCCTTCGGATACCGGGCGGCCGATGGGCTTGAATATTATGGAAGCTTACACCGAGGAGCAGAAACATTTTGTGGTTGGGGCGATCATCAACCTGATGTACAAGCTTTATGACCCACACAAAACCGGAATTATCGGGCCGCGGTTTGAGCACGCGATCAGGAACGCAATGCTGACGGTGATGTATGAGGAGGGGGGAACGTTTATCGAGGTAGTGCGAGCCCTGACCGATAGCAAGTATGTGCAGGCTCTCTTGCCCAAGGTGAGTGACCCGATCGTGAGGCGTTACTGGACCGACCAGATCGCCCAGACTTCTGACTTTCATAAATCGGAAGTGCTTGACTATATCGTGTCTAAATTTGGGCGGTTTGTGACGGACAAGATGATGAGAAATATCATTGGGCAATCGAAGAGCGCGTTTGATTTCCGGAAAGTAATGGACGAGCAGAAAGTATTGCTGATTAATTTGTCCAAAGGGAAGCTTGGAGAGGAAAACTCGAGCTTTTTGGGGTTACTACTGGTGCCGCGGATCCTGATGGCGGCGCTGTCGCGGCAAGACGTGGGGATGGAGCAGCGGCCGGACTTTTACCTTTATGTGGATGAGTTCCAGAACTTTGCCACTCCTGACTTTGCGGTGATTTTGTCTGAGGCGAGAAAGTACAGGCTAAATTTAACGGTGGCTAATCAGTTTTTGGGACAGATCGAGGAAGATGTGAAGGCGGCGGTTATAGGTAACGTGGGGACGTTGATTAGTTTCCGGGTGGGGGTTTCTGATGCCAATTTCCTGCAGAATGAGTTTACGCCGACGTTTACCGAGTCTGACCTAACCAACGTCGACCGGTTTAACGTGTTTATTAAAACGATAGCGAATAATCAGCCGCAGCAGCCTTTCTCGATGGACTTGACGCGAGAGATGAGTGAGGAGGAGGCGAGGAAGAATTTGGAGTTGGCGCGCAATATCAAGGAGTTGTCGAGGCTTAAGTACGGGGAGGATGTGGATATTGTGGAGGAGATGATTGCCAAGAGGGCGAGGTTGTAAGGAGAGCGATGGTTGAAGAAGCTGTGGTTGAACAGGTTGATTGGCGAAGCAAGGTTGATGGGGTATAAAACCAGATACGCGAGCGTGACCCAGTAATGGTGGAGGATAATTTCAAGAGGGCGATAAGGGCCTTGAATCAGGTTTATGAGGATAAATTAGCAGTTAAAGTTAATGAAAAGACCGGCTTGTGGGATAGGTTGCGGAGAAATAGAGAAGGGGAAAGTTTTGAGGAAAGAATTCAGAGGTTTTTTGAGACTTACGGACAAGGTGTTTATGAAGTTCTGACGCATGTGACTGATGTTGAGATACCGGTTGATGATGGTGATTACGCTACATTGGTGGCACCCAAAGATTTAGAGCGTGCGAGGCGAAGCGGTAAAGATGACATGGAAATGGGTAGTTTGGAGTATGTTTTTGCCAGTATGGGTGAGTTGAGGCCTAGAGGTGGACGTGGGGGAGGCAATGTGTTTCATATTGAGATTCCATCCGCTGATGAGAATAATGAGATTTATGGGGTGCCTTGTGATATTGCTGACTTACAGTTGGGTGCAGTGGCACCAGAGGAGGTGGACTATGATGAGATTAATCAACTATTTAAGCTTGAGGTTTATCGAGACAATATTTTTAAGTGGGAGGACTTTAAGATATTTTTTGCGGCTTATTGTGCTTGTTTTTTTGATACTCCAGAAGAGGCGCTTAGTTTTTTTTCTAATAAGCGAGTAAGGACGGTAAACCAGCAATCTAGTCCGTGGAGCGAGCAGACTTTGAATAAAGAACCTGACGAGATAAGGCCAAAATTGATCGAGATGGCACAGCTAATGAGGGAACAGGGGATTGTCCCTCCCATAGCACCGGAAGTGCAGATAAAGGATAGTGTGCAGGCGAAGTTTTTGAGGCAGCAATGATTTGTGGATTGTGAGGTGC
>CAYMQI010000056.1:0-7237 GCA_964392715.1 uncultured Pseudomonadales bacterium
TTGAGGCTCGATGGTGATAGTCTGGTCGCCGATAACCTGGTGGACGAGCCGGGGAGTAACCAGGTTGCCGCCGTTGGCGATAGCGGAGACAGCCCGGACCATCTGGATGGCAGTGGTGGCCAAGCCTTGGCCAAAGGAAGCGGTGGCCAGGTCAACCTCGTTCCATTTGTCCCGAAGAGTCGGTGAGGCTTCGTCCTGAAGGTCGATGCCGGTTAACTGCCCGATACCAAACTTTTTAATATATTCGATTTCTTTGTCGCGACCCAATTTTCTCGAAACAAAAATCATACCGGTGTTGTCGGAATGGGCGAGGACCTCAGCCATGGTTTCGGCTTGGTAGTATTTGTCGTTCCAAGTCTTGATAGTGTACTTGTCAATCTTGACGGCGCCGTTACAAGTATCGTCGCAAATGGTGTCGGGAGTAACGACGCCCTCCTGGAGGGCGGCGGCCATGATGAGAACTTTGAAGGTCGAGCCGGGCTCATAGGCGGAGGCGACGGCGGGGTTTTTGTAGAGGGCGGTGGGATAGTCAACAAAGGAACTCTGGTCATAAGACGGCTGGGAGGCCATAGCCAGGATGGCACCGGTACTGGGATCCATAAGAACCACTTCTCCGGATACGGCTCCATATTTTTTGATGCCTTCCTTGAGATGTTTTTCGACCGAGTGTTGGAGAGCACGATTTAGATAGAGTTGGAGGTCTCGGCCGGTGCGACCGGCGGTCTGGGAATAAGCGCCGATGACGATGGGTTTGCCTGAGGCGTCTTTTTCCTGGCGCACCAAGCCGGCTTTGCCCCGCAACTCTAAGTCGTAGTAGCCTTCGAGGCCGAAGTACCCTTGGGGGTCACCGGCAGCGTCGCGGCCGACAAAGCCGAGAAGGTGGGCCGAGGTACTGGCTTCGGGGTAGAAGCGGATTTTTTGCTCATCGAAACCGATACCGGGGAGGTTTAGGGCGGCAATGGTATCGCGGGCGGCAGGTTTTAAGTTTCTACCCAATGGTATCCAGGTTTTGGTGGTGTCGGTGAGTTTGTCAATCAAGTCGTTTCTTTCTTCGCGAATGCGTTGGTCAACGGGTTTGGCGGCTTCAGTCGCGTCTGGATCTGGGTTCAAGAGGTAAGGAGCCAAGGATTGGGAAAGGGTGGCGGGGTCGGTGGTGAGGTCGGGCGTGTAGGCATAGGCAAGGTAAGAGGGGGTGTTGGAGACCAAGGCAAAGCCGTCAGAGGCGAGAATGCGGCCGCGCTGGGCGGGGATGGTGCGGGTGCTGGTCCTTTGTGTTTGGGCCAGGGCGGCGAGTTTGTCGGCGGAGAGGACTTGCCAGTAAAACAAGCGGACTAGAAGAATGGCGGACAAGAGTAAGAGGGTGAATTTAAGGCTGGTGAGGCGAGAGGTCATAGTTTATCAGTGTTGCATTGTCAGATGGTCTGATTGTCGGGAAGCGCTGGGGTGACAATGAGGCAATTGAGCAATGGGGCAATTGCTCATGGGTAGAGTATAACTTTTTGTAGAATTAAGTGTTGATATCAAGCGAAGTTTGGACTAGTGAGACAGGGCGATGGGGGCGGGAGTGGCAACGGAGAGAATGTGGTCGGGTTTAACAAAGCCGTACTGGTCGGCTTTGGCTTCGAGATAAGTGAGCGAGGATCTTTCGAGGATTTTTTGTTCTAAGCGGTTATTTTCCTGACTCAAGGCGGTAATTTCGGATTCGGCGGTTTTGATGTGGGTTCCGGAGGTGGAGAGGGAGGCGGAAGTGGCGATATTGGCCACGGCAAGACCCGTGATAATCAGGGCAAAAATAAGGTAAAACGGTCTGTTGATGAGTCTGGTCATAGTTTTTGGACGGCTCTTAACCTGGCGCTTCGAGATCTAGGGTTGGTGGCAAGTTCCCGAGGGGAGGGTTTTTCTGGTTTTTTGGTTAATAAATTAACTTTGTGTTGGGCCTCCAGTTCTCTGAAGAATTGCTTGACGAGGCGGTCTTCTCCAGAGTGAAACGAGATAACGACTAAGCGACCGGCTGGTTTTGACAGATCTAGCGCTTGGACGAGGCTGTCTTCGAGGGCGTGGAGCTCGTCGTTGACGGCGATGCGCAGTGCCTGAAAGACTTTGGTGGCCGGGTGGAGGTGGCCGTGGTGTCTGAGAGTGTGTTCGATAAGATGGGCAAGTTGGCCAGTAGTGCGAATGGGGGTGGTCTTCCGGTCGCGGACAATAGCCTCGGCGATTTTGCCGGCTGCGGGTTCGTCGCCAAAACGGGTAAAGAGCTGCTTGAGTTCTTTGGATCCAAGGGCGGCGACCAAGTCGGCGGCGGTGACGCTTAGGGTTTGGTCCATACGCATATCAAGAGGAGCGTCTTGGTCGAAAGAAAAGCCGCGGTCGCCAGTGTCTAATTGGTGACTGCTCACCCCCAGGTCGTAGAGAATGCCGTCAACTTGTTCGAAATGGTTGCTTCTGGCAATGTTGCCAAGGTGGGCAAAATTAGCGCGGACCAGGGTGAGGTTTTGATATTGGGAAAGAAGGGGCTTTGCGTGGTCGATAGCCTGGGCATCGGCGTCAATGGCCAAGACGCGGCCGCCTGAGTCCAGAATTCTTTGGGTGTGTCCCCCACCCCCCAAGGTGCAGTCGATGTAAAGACCGTCGGGTTTGACAGAGAGAAAAGCGACGGCTTCTTCCAGGAGTACGGAGGTATGATAATTACTCATGTTGAGTTAAAGATTCCACCAAGGAATCGGCTTGTGATTCGATAGACTGCATGTGTTGGTTGTAAGTGGCTATGTCCCAGATCTCGACCCAGTCGATGGAGCCGGCGACGACGACTTTTTGCTGGAGAAGGGCGTAGGCTTTGAGCTCGCCAGGAATAAGGATGCGGCCTTGGGAGTCGAAGTCTACGCGACTGGCGCGGTGAGACAAAAGCCTGACCAGGTTTCTGGTATCGCGGCTGGAAATAAAGGAAGGGTCAAGTTTTGATATGGTTTTGGACCAGTTGTTAAAGGGCAGTAGATAAAGGCAACGCTCTATTCCCTGGGTAACTATGGGTTTTGAGCCCAAAGGCTTTCTAAAGGCCGTGGGAATGGCTAATCTGCCTTTTTGCTCGATGGTGTGGTGGTAACTGCCTGTTAGCATAGTATTTTAACTTATAGTGTCTATTCACCACTTTTCACCACCAAGATATAAATAAGTAAACACTAATGCGTGAAAAGCGTCAAGACAAAGAAAACCCAAACTGTTTTATTGTTGAGAATTTTCTACTTTTAGCTTAGACTTCAGATAAATTGGGGATTGAGGACATGAATCATTACATTTTCAAAAACGAAGACAGCATTAGCCCTGATGGATTTTCTGAGTTGGAGGAGTTGCTCGTGCCCTTATTTTCTTTTAGTTATCATTTTATGGAGAGTTACAGGAAAACGGGGCAGTTATACTACGGTTCGAGACCTAAATGGAGATTGTTTTTGCGTGATGAAGATAAGTTGATAGGCTCTTTGGCAATTGTGGAGAGGAAACTTACTAAACCATTTCCATTGAAGATTGGTGGAATTGGGGCGCTGGGAATTAAAGGGTCGCATCAAAATCAAGGTTTTGGAGGAATGATTCTTACCAAAGCGCATGAGCTGATGAAACGAGAAGGTTTTGATGTAAGCATGCTGTTTTGTTTAGAAAAATTAAAAGGTTTTTACCTTAAATGTGGATATCGGCTTGTAAATAACCCTGTTGTTTTCACTGAAGATGGAGAGATTGCCACCGAACCTTTGGCTTTGGCTTTCCCGATTAACAAAGACAAGATTGGCTTTGAAGAAGTTTTGGGCGCAAACCTGAATATTGGTGAAGGTTCTTGGTAAGCAAAAAGCCGCCTCAGGGGGCGGCTTTGATTGTGTTTAAAAGTAGCTTACTTGACGGCGATGAAGAGTTCCAGGGGATCGACGGTGGCGGTGGCTTCTTTGTCGGCAACCTTGGTGTCGAATTTGACCCAGTTCCCGCCGTCGAAGCCGTAGATAGTGGCGGTATCGGAGTCGGCCGAAAGCCTCATGGTTAAGTCAAGCTCGCCTTTGCTGGGGAGCCCGGATGAGGGGTAGATGCCGTAAGGGCCGGCCAGGACTTGCCCGGGGGCAGCTGCAGGCAGACCGGACGTCTGCATGATGATGAGGAAAGCAGAATTGTCGAGGACTTTGGCGGCTGAAACTTGGAATTTACTGTCTCTGGAGGCAAATTTGCCTTTGGCACCTTTGGTGGGCAAGAATCTCCATTCGTCTTTGAGGCCGTAGTTTGGCTGCCCGCGAAACTGCATGGTGATGGTACCGCCTTGGACGTCTTCGTGGAAACTACAGGCGCCGCCGGCCGAGCAGCTACCCAGGAGGATTTTTTTGGAAACAGGAGGTTTTTCGGCGGCGAAATCAATCGAACCAAAGGCGCCCTGGAGCAGAGTGCCGGCTTGGTACTCGAGTTCGTACTCCATATCTGAGGCGATTTTGGGGAGATTTGCGACGTAAAAAGTAAGTTCGCGGCCATCGGTTCTGGGAGTTAAGGTAATGTAGGGACGCTCAACCAAGTCGATGACGTTGACGGGTTCGTTGATCGGGGGCCTTTTGGTGGCGGCAGCGGGGGCTGTGTTTTTGCCTTTGATGATAAAGAAAACGCTGCCCGCGACAAGAATGAGAGCGAGGACAATAATTAATGGAATAAGGAGTTTCTTGCTCATAAGAATTTTAATGATTGGGACGCTTAAAGTTCAGAGTCCCAGAAAATGATTTATGACTGATGAATAGTATTAATAATATCACCAATCTTAACACGCTTTTGACCCGCTGTGTCGCGGTCACGGAGGGTGACGGTGTCGTCCTTCATGGTGTCAAAGTCGATGGTAATGGCGTAGGGAGTGCCGATTTCGTCCTGCGACAAGTAACGCTTGCCGATATTGCCGCGGTCGTCCCAGGCAGTTTTGAGGCCGTGCCCGAGTAACAGGTTGAAGACTCCCCTGGCTTTGTCCACCAGCTCTGGCTTGTTGGCAAGCAGGGGAAAAACCGCTGCGGTTGAAGGAGCCAGTTCCGGTGAGAGTTTGAGAACGGTGCGATCGCCGGAGACGGTGAGGGCGTCGGCGAGGATCATGAGAAACAGGCGGTTGATCCCGACCGCGGGTTCGATGACGTGGGGCAAGAATTTTTTGCCGGTTTGGGGGTGGGTGTATTCGAGGCCTACCCCAGAGTGTTCTTGATGTTGTTTAAGGTCGTAGTCGGTGCGGTAAGCAATACCCCAGAGCTCTTTCCAACCAAAAGGATACTGGTATTCAAGATCGTAGGTATCTTTGCTGTAGTGGCTTCTTTCCTGGTCGGTGTGGCGGCGCCAGCGAAGGTGGTCTTCGCGGATGCGCAGAGTGCCGGTCACAAACTTCCACATCGAGTCCTGCCAGGACTTGAAGAGGTCTTCCCAGTTGGATTCTTCTGGGTCAAAGAAGTATTCGATTTCTCCTTGCTCAAATTCCAAAGTTCTGAAAACAAATTGGCCGGTGGTGATCTCGTTTCGGAAGCTTTTGCCGATTTGACCAACTCCGAAAGGCAGTTTGACGCGGGTTGAATCTAAGATGTTTTTGAAGTTGGTGAAAATTCCCTGAGCGGTCTCCCCTCTTAAGTAAGCCACGTCTTTTTGGCCTGATACGGCGCCGATCGCGGTTTCAAAGAGAATGTTAAAATCTTTGGGAGGAGTGATGTCGTTACCTTCTGGGGATTTGATGTTGTTGTCGGTGATAAAAGCCGACATTTGGGCGGTATTTAAGTTTTCGATAACGATACTAGCCTGTTTTTCCGGATGTCCTTTAAGCCAGACTTCGATAACATGATCAGCACGGTACCTGTTGTGGGTAAGCTTGTCTTCGACCAGCGGGTCGGTAAAGGAGGCAACATGGCCGGAGGCGACCCAAGTTTGGGGGTGCAGAAGAATTTGCGAATCCAGGCCGACCATATCAGACCTTTTGGTGATCATTTCTCGCCACCAGAGATTGCGGATATTACGAAGAAGCTCGGCGCCGGCGGGGCCGTAGTCATAGGAATTGGCCAAGCCGCCGTAGATAGCGGAGGTTTGGTAGACAAAACCGCGGCGTTTGGCAAAACTAATGATGTCTTCTAGTGTGTGGTCGGCCATAAACCCCCTTAATACGACGAACTCGTCCTTAATAATAATATCAGGGACGAGTATTACCCGCGGTTCCACCCTGGTTCCCCGCTGGGCGGGACACCTTGATTCAGGTTCAGCTCGCGCTTGCCAGGCGGTCATAGCCGATAGATTGTAGGTTTATTTTATAGAAGCGGTAGGTGGTGTCAAGAATAGCGTTGGTTGGTGGACAAATTTGCATGCATAATGATTACATACAATAACCGGTGATTGGGGTTATGGATTCACCGGCTTCCAGGTAAAGATGAACGAGGAGTCAACCCCAAAGGTTGTTCAAAGTTTAATGATTTTTGGTTCCAATTTCTTGATGTGTCATGTCCTACAGGTAGGTTTGAATGAGGTTATTAGCCATACTAAGACATAAAATAACTAACCAATATATTGCCGCTAACTCTATGTTTCTCGGGAATCTTTCTGAAAAAAGTCTATTTTTTGAAAGCTTATTGATCATATGTAAAAGGAAGGTCAGGAAAGCCCATGTGATTATTATGCTCACTGCAAGTCTGGGAGGGAATATATACTTTAAGTCAATTTTGTCTGCGTAAAATAATAGCGCTCTGAGAGTACTAAGAATGATCGTTGTAAGATAGAGAACTAGTAGTTTTTTATAGTTTAATTTCATGGATTGATTGTTTATCTTTGATATTGCAGTGTCAAGCGAGAGCTTTATTTGAGAGTTGAACTCTCGCTTGACACTTATTTCGTGAAGAGATTATGGGAGAATCGTGCCTATTGCGTCATTGACGCAATCTGCAATGTCTCCAGGATTGAAGGTCACAAATGCTGCCGCAGCTACAAGCTGAGGACTGGTGACCGATGCTGACATCAGGCTAAGATTAGCCGTAAATTCAAGCACCAAATCTCGGGCAACAACTCCGCAGGAAACCATGGCTTCAGCAAGATCCAAAGCGTCGTCTTCATTCACGTAGTTTGAGAGAGAGGACTCGAGGCATTGTCTTGCTCGCGCTGTGTTTAGTGACGCACTTGGCATTGATTCGCATGCTGGTTCCAAATCATATGGAAGGTGATTGGATTGGCCGCTGCCGACTTGGCCGGTGGTGGAAGTTGCTCTACCCCCACCTGG
>CAYMQI010000057.1:0-6125 GCA_964392715.1 uncultured Pseudomonadales bacterium
CATCAGTTGTAGGCAACATATCAACAAGCTCCATAATATCAAACTCTAACCTCTCGGTCATAAACAATCCAAATATCATAATCCAATCAATCGGCAAATACAATCCAAGAGGCACTCAAAACTCATTTTAAGACAAGCTTTAGTGTTCGCTCAACCATACAGTTCACTATGTGAACCAATCAGGGCGAAGATAGTTATTTCTTTATCTTTCTTCAAGAATAGGGCTCGCAGGTCACCATTGACATTTAGACTCCAATAACCCGAAAACTTACCCTTAAGTGGGTGTACACGTAATTGAAGGTTTGTGGGATCAGAAAGAAAAAGCCGCAGACACCCATCGAATTGGTTTTGAAATATCTTTGGAAGCTTTTTGTACTGTTTTTTAAATTTAGCAGTATATTGAATACTCATAACAACCTCTACTGTTTGAGGTCAGCCAAAAAATCTTCTGCATTGTTAAATTTCTTACTGACTTTACCAACTTGTAATTCAGCCTCCACTTCTGCGATAAGCCCTTCAAGTTTGGGTGTCATCTGTTCTGGAGCATACAGTTCAATGCGGCGGGTAGCGGTGACTTGACGCAAATAGGCAGTAATCAGGGTACCAAGTTTCAAGCCGGCACTCTCTGCAACTTCTTGGGCTGAAGCCTTAAGCTTTTTATCGATTCGGACACTAATTACGGTATTCATACTACAAAGTATATACTTTGTAGTGGGTTTGTCAACATGATATCGTACCGCATTCCCAAAAGAAGAATTTAAAACAAATTTCCCATCAACCTATCAAGTGAATTCGTCACAAGCCTATGCATATACCCCGTCATCTCCAAACCCGAAAATTGGGTAGGAGAGACCCAAGCAAATTCGTCGTGCTCCTCGCTCAACTTTACATTCCCAGTACCGTCCCATTCACATTTGAAAGTAAACTCAATCCGGTAAACTTTCTCATCCGTCTTTTCGATGAGATATTCTCCCATTGCCAACGGTTCCGGCACCACCTTCACATCCAACCCACATTCTTCTTTGATTTCTCTTCTCAAACCTTCAATCGGACTCTCATCCACTTCGATTCCGCCTCCCGGCACTTCCCACTCTCCCGGCAAAAATTCATCATTCATACTTCGCTTTATCCACAACACCTCAACTTTAGAGTTAAAAATTACTCCACCGGCCGCAACTTGCTGTCGTTTTTTGATTTACATAAACCAATTCTAACCTAGAAACGAAAAACATCGAGCCAAACCGATAAACGGCATTCGTTCGAACCCCGTTACCGCTAAATTTCACTCTCAGGCTGAAGTACTGAAAATATTGTTGCACAAACTCGGCAAAAAATCCACCATCCCCTCACCCATTTATGACCTATTCATTCCCGGGTTGGCAGTACTTGCTGTTTCTGAAGTTATCTTCAAAATGTCCGATAGATGTTCCACAAAATGATCCCTATCAGCTTGAATCGCATGCAAAACAGTGTAGCCCGGCTCGGGCCAATAGGAACCAGTGTATTGTTCGGGCGTTAATCTTTTGTATACGTCCACTACGTCTTCTGTGCTTTGGACAAACTCCTGGGATACTTCTTTCCAAGGCTTATCTTCCCGTCGACGTACTTGTACTGCATTAAATTCATCAAGTTCATCATCTCCCACCCACTTGTATTCATGCCAGCCCAATTTCAATTCCATTAAATTGATTGCGGTTAACCAATTCCATGCTGAAAAGTGACCCAATATATCTTTAAGCGTAAATTCCCCAAAAAGCTTTTGTTCTCGCAGGGAAGCGGGGAATGAATCAATGGCGTCAATTATTACTCCAATGACATCTTCAAGTTCCGCTATTAGCACTTGAGGGTTTTTGTTTCTGATTGATTGTTCAACCATTTCGGCCTTTCTTATCAATATTTTAGGGCCTAACCCAAAAAAAACAAGCCCCTTCAGGTCAAATTTTATGAGCGGCGGCCCAACCTGATTCAGAAGACCCTCCTAGCATATTTTAACAAGATGATGGAAGCCTATCAATCATTGGAAGAGGAGAGCGAATCTTTGAGTGAATAGTATGTAGATCTTCCTTGGCCTTTACGTTCTATCAATCCTAGATCCAGAAGTTTCTGAAAATCTAACGTCCGTGTTGCTTTGGCTCTATCTGTCAGTTCAGCATAATTTCGGTCGGTGATAAAACCATTCTCTTTAATGTAAGTAAGCATTTTTACGTGATGAGCCTCAAGTTTTGTATCCGGAGTACTGCCAATATTTGGCAGGAGCTTATTTACTCTGAGGAGTTCGTCTATTAGTCCTCCAGTAAAGTACTCAAGCCAATTCGTAAATTCAATAGAGCCAGCCAATTCATTATAATCACCATATTCACCAACGACTTGGAAATATTTGGTAACATTTTGATTGTAATAATTTTCGAAACTAAAGAGATTGAAAGTATTCAAGCCCATTTTTGCCAAAAGTACCTTTGTGGCTAATCTTGTAGTTCTCCCATTGCCATCCGTGAACGGGTGGATAACTACCATCTGTTTATGGAAGATGCCAGCAAGGATCAATGGGTCAACAACTTCACTACTATCTTTAACATAGAGGACTAAATCTTCGATAAGTTCATTTACTTTTTCTACATCAGGGGGTAGGTAAACCACTTTTCCTGTTCTTGGATCATTGACGACTACTGGATGTTGTCTGAGTTTCCCTGTCTCATGAGGAGGAAGGAGTCCATCAATCACATGTTCGTGAATATCCAGAATAAGTGCGGGCGATAATTCTAGTTGATTGGACTCCAAAAGCAGATTGAGTTTTTTCAAGGCGTCGTTATAGTTTATGACTTCTTTTTCACTATCCCGGATGTTGGCGGGTCGAGATTTGAGTACTTTTTTAACTTCAGTTAAAGGAAGAGGATTACCTTCAATGCTCGTTGAAGCGAAAGTTGAGACTTCTCGAGCTGTTTTTTCAAATTCCACTAATACAATTTTAGGAAAACGACGGTCATTCAAGTCTCGAATGAGGTTGTTAATCCGTGTGATATTTGCTAGAAGCTGATCGGTAATCTTGTATTTTGGATTGAACATCTAGTCAAATAATAGGCGATTATTAGTCGATTGTCAAGCTAAGTTGAGTGACACCTAAAGGGGTTCAATGTTGGAAAATTCTCCGCCTGGATTTTGCATCTGAAGCGGGTGAAGGGTGTCCTGCTCGATCCGTCGCCTTCGGCTAAGGACGATTCGGAACACCTAGATCTTCACTCTCTCATCTTTCGCCAAAGCTACTAATCTCTTATAGACAAAAGCTTTACCAGATCCAGACTTTAAGTAAAGTTCAAAATCCTTTGCCCTTTGCTTACTGACGAAAGCACAGTACCAAACCAACTTCCATGGCCTATGGCCTTTGGTTAATTTAGACTGGCCTTTGTTATGTTCAGCTACCCTTTTTCTCAAATCCTCAGTATAACCATAATAAAGAATCTGGGATTTTGAACTTTTCAATATGTAAATATAGTACATAGCGAATCATCCGTAGCTTCAGCGAAGGATGAGAGCGGGTGAAGGGAACCGAACCCTCGTACCGAGTTTGCCTGCCAGCCGTGCGTTTTTTTTGAGCGGCGGAGGGGATTTGAACCCCTGACCTTCTCCTTGGAAGGGAGACATTCTACCGCTGAACTACCGCCGCACTTTGGCGAGGCGGGGAAAACTCGTATTCTACCATTGAACTACACCCGCACATCGGCAACCACCTCAAAAAGCAAGGCTGCGCAGAAAATAAACCTTACTATTTTAAATATCTTGGTCCTTCCGAAGCTTCTAGCGAAGGAAGACACCCGCTTAGTTACAATCCATATTTTACCTGCCTCGCACTGTTTTCGCAAAAAAGCCGTAGGCGGGTCGTCACGCCGTCACCACCTTCACCGTCGACGTACCCCCTTCGCGCGCCCACACATCCCCATGAAGCACGATGTATTTCTTACCGCCTTCAATCATCTTGCGCCCCAGCAAATAGCCAATCCCCGTCAGCACCTGGCTCCTGGTCACCTCTTTCAACCTCTCATACTTCTTACCTTGGATCACCGGAAACACCCCAAAATTAAGTAGCAAGCTCTCGGCCGTTTCCCGGTCCGGACAAAAGGCGCAAATCGGCACCTTCGGCCGGAAGTTGGACAATAGCCGCGCCGTCCGCCCGCTCTCCGTAAACACAATGAACCCGGCCACCTTATCGCCAAGCTTGCGCATCTCCAAATACAGGTTATAGGCGCTGTTACACACCACCGCCTCGGTATCGGTCAATTTAAAATCAAACCACGCCCGCGTATCTTCCAAAAACTGCCCCTCGTTAAAAGCAACCGTTTTGGCCATCACCCGTACCGCTCCCACCGCGTGCTTGCCCGTGGCCGTCTCCCCAGAAAGCATCACCGCATCGGTAAAATCATAAGTGGCGTTGCCGATATCGCTTACCTCCGCCCGCGTCGGGTAGCGATTTTCAATCATTGACTCAAGCATTTGCGTGGCCGTAATCACCGGCTTGCCCGCCTCGATACATTTTTTGATAATCAACTTTTGATAATAGGGGATCCTCTCAATCGGCATCTCCACCCCCAAATCGCCTCTGGCCACCATCACCGCATCGCTCTCGGCCACGATCTCCTCCAAATTGGCTATCGCCTTCTCCGTCTCGATCTTGGCCACCAACCTGCCACCAACGCCATTTTTCTTCATCTCCTCCCGCACCACCCGCAAATCATCGGCCGTTCGCACAAAAGAAAGCGCCACAAAATCTACGTTATTTTTGGCCGCCAACTTCAATCCTTCAAAATCTCGGTCGATGAGGACCGGGAACGGGAAATCCGCCCCGGGTATATTCATCGACTTGCGCACCTTCAACACCCCGGCCGTCTCGCTCACCAAAAAACACTCTTCACCCTTTTTAGATACCTTAAACTCAAACGCCCCGTCATCGGCCAAAATTTTCTGGCCGTCCTTAAGGTGGGGGATGATATCAGGGTGCGAAATCGACAGGCCTTTTTTGCTGGCATCCTCAAACACCACCTTGCCAAACCACAACGATTCACCTTCGGCCACTTCCAGCTCCTCAACCGGCATATTGATCCTGATCTCCGGCCCTTGTAAATCAATCAGTGTCCCGACAGGCATCCCCAGTTTGGCCGCCACCGCCACCACCCGCTCAATCCGCTCGTTATGCCACTCCACATCCGAATGCTTAAAATTAAACCTAAACACGTTCACCCCAGCCAAGATCAACTCCTCGATGGTCTCCTGGCTGTCACTCACCGGCCCGATAGTTGCTATAATTTTGGTAAGCTTATCCATCACCTGTAACCTGTAACCTGTAACCTGTAACCTGTAACCTGTAAATTATACCCATCTATGTCAGATACTCAAACCCTAGGACATTCATCCAACAACCAAATTCTCTTCTACGGCGCCGGCTGGTGCGGCGACTGCCACCGCAGCAGACAGCTCCTCAAAGAATTGGGCGTTACTTACACATACATCGATATCGAAACCAGCCCCGCAGCCGCCCAAAGAGTCCTTGACATTAACTCAGGCAACCGCTCCATCCCCACCATCATCTTCCCCGACGGCACGCACCTGACCGAGCCCAGCAACGCTCTCCTTGCCGCCAAGCTCCAAGACCTAAAAATCATCCCTTCTCACCCTTAATCATCGCGATCAACTCATCCATTCCTCTACCATCTTTCCCCAGATTGTAATCTGCGCCTTCCAAATCAGCTCCACTTGTATTCCCGACAATCAATGAACCGGCAAACCTCCCACTTTCACGAATCTTTCTAATTACCTTAACACCATCAGCACCTCCTCTGGCCAATTTCGATAAGTTGCCATCCACCACAAAAGCCGCCACTGCCTCACGCTTCTCTTCTGGCTTTTTCGCTTGCTCATTCAGGAATTTCATAATACTTGGCAAGGTAGGAAAAATTATCGATTCCAACTCCCAAGCTTCAAATAATTTAGCCAAAGAGTGGGCATAATTATCACCATTTTCCACTATCACAACTTTGCGACTCTCTTTTGTCATATTTACCTCTCAAATATCGACTATTTCCAACCGGACTCTTGCGCCTGCCCAGTTTCATCTCCTTAAATGAAAGGGGTCACAG
>CAYMQI010000057.1:6135-7172 GCA_964392715.1 uncultured Pseudomonadales bacterium
GTCTTACCTAACTTAAAATTGCCCCATTCTACCATTTTTTTTAAAGTATCAAATCAACCTAACTTCCATCGGTTCTCACACACAAATCTATTTGTCGAGATTTACGAAAAAGTTAGAACCGAATTTCGCAAAGGTTGGCTCAGCCGCTCCGCGGCCTCGCTTCCGTTTTTTTTGCGCACGCAATTCGCGATTGCGCGAAGCAATCGTTTATCTTCTTTTTTACGGCAAACCCTTAGTTCCGCCTAGCGTGTTTAGTGGCACTTCTTTACAAGAATAAACTTCGTTGTAACCTCCAACACTTTCATTTCCGAACCAACTGGACTCATTTACAGAAATAGACAAAATTCCCTTAGTCTTGTCAAGCAACAAAGTCGTAAATTTAACATTCTGAGGAGAACTAACTACGTTTACTTTAGAGCCTAGTAATTTAGTCTCATTTTTTTGATCAACTAAGTCAAAAACCTTGTCAAAATTTATGTAATCACTGCCGTGAGCAACTCCTGTATATGTTCCTAAATATATTTTTCCGTTTCGTACCGTTATCCATTTCGTCACCCATTTTTTATCTGACTCGGCTCTACTGTCGCGAGCCCATGCCCCGGTGAACTTTCGTTCCATGCTATTCCAAACACCAGATCCTCCTATCGCCAAAGGCAGACATTTTATAGAGTCAAAATTATTTATGGTTGAAAAAGTCGGGTTGGGAATTTTGATATCCCAACCAAAAAACCACTTATAAATTAAATACATTAGTAGAAGCAGGAATCCGGCTAATACTAGCCTAAACCTATTTTTAACCGAAAACTTAATGGAATCTTTCATAGCTAAATTTTAACTCAAAAGAAGTTAAACTAAAATCGTACTGCTTTCTACTGAGTAATTTTGTATATTGTAATTGGACTCAACAAAAAAAGAATTGCGTTTTTTAATGGCACTATCGGACAGTAAGACGCAATTCTCGCTGAGTCCACCGGTTGCGCCATTTAAGTTCTAAAGAAGTTCTTTAAAATTTTTGCGTTTTCTTTCCTTCTTTTTTC
>CAYMQI010000058.1:0-5244 GCA_964392715.1 uncultured Pseudomonadales bacterium
TGGAGCGATGCGCCTGTCATCCGTAGCTTTAGCGAAGGATGGATAGAATCTCTTGTTCCATTCACCAGCCAGTTGACCTCCCCCACCTCAAACCTCTCCCGTAGCGTCGTCGGCCCAAACCCCACCACCAACCTGTTCTTCTCCACATCTTTTTCGATCACATAAAAAGGCGGTATCATTTCCACCGTCTCGCCGGCATCCGACAACAAATTCTGTCGCACCCTAAATCCGGATCTCTGCCCAATCGTATAAAACCAAACACCATCGTGATCTCCCACTACTCTATAGCAATCCCCACCATGTTCCCCTTTTTTACATTTTGCATTTAGCATTTGGCATTTTTTTATCACCACCTCACCTTTTTGCTCTTTCAACCCCAAGTATTTTAAAAACCCTTTTACTCCTTTACCCTCCGAAGCGGGAGCGAAGGACGGGCCAATAAAACAAATCCCCACACTGTCCGGCTTGTCCGCCACTGACAAACCCCGCTTCTTTGCTTCCTTCCTGACCTCGGTCTTCCTCATCCCGCCAAGCGGAAATAAAATATGTGCCAGCTGTTCCGGCCTTATTTGGTACAAAAAATACGACTGATCCTTCTTTGGATCCACCCCGCTTTGAAGAGCTAATCGCCTATCGCTTATCGCCACTGGTTTCCCTTCATTGGCTATTCGCCATTCGCCATTCGCTATTCTCGCGTAATGCCCAGTCGCGACATAATCAAACCCCTTCTCCATCGCCCACTCATAAAACATCCCAAACTTTATCTCCCGGTTACACATCGCATCAGGATTGGGTGTCCTGCCAGCCTTATATTCGTCATAAAAGTACTCCACCACCCGCTCTTTGTACTCCTTCTTGAAATTCAGTACTTTATAGGCAATCCCCAACCCCATCGCCACCTCCAACGCGTCCTTCCTATCCTCATCCACCCTGCATCCTGGCGCCCGCCAACACTCCAAAAACACCCCGGTCACGTCATAACCTTGTTCCACCAACAACGCCGCCGCCAAAGAACTATCCCCCCCGCCGGACATCCCCACCGCCACTTTAACCTTCATTTTGCTTTTTTGCTTTTTCATCCCCAAATTTTACCAAATCCAGCTTTTTACTGTCCCTCTTCGATTACCCTCATCCCCAACATCCGATAAACTTCCTCCACCACCCCCCTCGAAAAATCATTCAATTCCCCAGGTCTCCTCAATACTGTTTGTTTAAATAATACCCGCCCCACCCTCTGCCCCTTCTTTATCACTTGACCGCGAACCGGAACGCCGTCCGTAACCAAAATTTCATCCTCCAGGCTCAACTGTGCATAGCTCCATCCGGGTCTGGAAAAATTAAGCTTGCCTCCCTCGTCGTATTTATAAACTCCAGCCCTCAACGACCCTCCAACCGCCACCGAACCATCTGCCACATTTTTTAGTATCAATTGTGCTCCCACAAACTCAGTTTCCCGAGTTGCCTTATTTAACTGCGAAATCGTTTCCTTTTCGGTCGGCACATCCAAACACCCGCCAAAATGGAATCTATCCAAAGATAACAAGCCCGCTTTTTCCATCATCATCCCCTCCAAAGTCGACGAACCTTGGTACCTCGGATTACATTCAATCGTCAGCGCCCTGCCCTTTTTATCAACCATCAAATCTACTCCGAAGATTCCCTTATAGCCCCTCTCGGACAAATAACTACCTAGCTTCGTCAATACATCATCCACTCGCCGGCCCACCCGTTCATCGACTGCCCCCCACTGATTACCACAGTAAACTCCGTCCAGTTTCCCTTCAAGACAAAGTTCTTTCACTCCAATCGCCTGTTTCCTAATTGTTCCCAATACCACTCCGCCTCCGGTAACACAAGCCGTGGCACATATCGAAGCCCCATCAATAAAAGACGACACTTTCAGCCACTCTGATCCTTTAGCCAAACAATCATCTTTCATCCGCTTCGACAACTCCTCAAAATTACTCTCCTCAAACAAAAAATTTGTATAGTGCCCGCCGCCCGTTACCACATCTGCCATCTGAAATACCAGCTTTGGCCCCAAAGATCCAACTATTTTTGTATAACTTTGCCTATCCAGTTCTTTTACCTTTATCCTCACCGACGGCACTATTGGGATCTTCAATCTTTTGCAGACATCCAAAAAATTGCCTTTGCACTCCAATTCTTCCTGCAACTTGAAGCGATTACTGAAAGTCGTCAAACTATTCTTACTAAACCATTCTTCGGCCACTTGATTGTTCCTTAGGACGTACATAATAGCCGCTTTATCCTTTACCAGTCTCTCGCTCGCAAACCCGTGGTTCAAAAAGCAAGCCGTATTTTTCTCACACGCTACCCTTCCCCGATAATCCCTTTCCAAACTTTCTACCTCTACCAACCCATCCATTAAATCCAGATCTCTCCCCCCTCTAAAACACACAATTTTGTATTTGGGATAAAACATCGCCGGCAAAATCCTGTCAAACGCCGACATCGCCACACCCACCACCGGCGGCGTTTTAGCAAACGCCGCCGCCATCTTCTGTCGAGTCTGGGAGAAATTGTGCGCCATATCCAATTCCATATCAATTTTGATGCGCCGATATTACAACAAATCTCTTTAAGCTGATTAAGATCATTCCCTTTACCTTGACCTCAACTGTGGATTCACCATAAACCCCTGCAAATCCAGTCTTCCGATCAATATCTTTGTCCTTCTCGCTGCTCGGTTGGCTACACTCACCGCCGCCTTTATCTTTTTACCTTTCAGGTAGTAAATCACCTCAATAACTTTCCTTCTCTCGCGTCCCAAGGTACTTGCATACCCCTTCTCCCACAACACATTGTTTTCTTCCATCAATCCCAAATCCTCAGCCAACTTTCGATCAATCGCCGATCTAAACGCCCCCGTATCCACCATCGCCTCAACTTCCACCAGTTTTTTCTGCGCACTCCTTACTTTGACCGTTTCAAAGTTTTCCACAATCGTCACCCCCTCATCCGCCTTAACCCGGTCTGCAAACATCTCCGCAAACAACGCCTTGCCCACGCGCACCCCATGGGCCACATCCCTTATTCTCAAACCCTCCACCCGCTCCAACCTCCTCCTCAATCCGCCATCATTTGCCAACTGGATAGATAAGCCAGGCATGGCATTAAGCTCCACCACCATCGGTCCTTTTTCCCTGTGCACGAACAGGTCCACTCCACAGTAGGCCAACCCGGCATCGCCCACTGCCTGCACCGCAGTTTTCAACAAGACCGTCCAATCGGGAATAATAATTCCATTTAGCTTTCTCTTTGTTCCAGGCAACAACCGCATTGGCTTACCGTGATACACTCCCTTTAGTGTAATTCCCGTCGCAATATCCACCCCCACCCCAATCGCCCCCTGGTGCAAATTGGCCCGTCCGTCCGATTCCTCCGTCGGTAACCGGAGCATCGCCATCACCGGTACGCTGTTATAGACAATTACCCTTACGTCCGGCGTTCCTTTATAAGTATATCTCTTAAACTTAGGGTGCACTCCCACCCACTCCTCCACAAACGCCATATGCTTTGTGCCGAAGGTACTATACTGTCCTTCCAAAATATCCGCGATATGAAGCCGGATATCGTCTTCACTCAAGGTCCTGCCGTCTCCCCCCACAAACACCACCTTGTTCTCTTCTCCCCTTTTTCTCACAATCAAGATTCCCCTGCCTCCACTCCCGGTGGCTGGCTTCACCACAAACGAAGTCTCAATCTTGGTAAATTCAAACGTCCTCACTTGCTCCATCGTCGTGAACTTCGCATACGTCTCCGGCACCAACATTCCCTTTTCTTTCATCAACCGCTTCAAGGCCAATTTAGAATTGGCGTACCTTTTGGCACTGCGTAAGTTAAGCGACACATACATCTTTTGTCTGGCATTCATTCCCAGCACATCACCAGCTGTTGCCATAACGCCTCATGAGAGTATTTTTCTAAACCGCCAGTACTCCATCAGCCGCAGGCCCTCAAACCTACCCAAAAACACATTAAACACCGCCACCGCTACTACCACCAATTCCGGATTCAACAAGACAAATGTTTGTACCGACTCCAACTTCATCACAAAATAGGACAGCGTCGCCAGGATCAGCGTCTCCGCCGTCATCTCCACCGCCTGGCTCATGCCCCGCTTATTCTGCACATCAATAAACGTCTCGGCCAGCAGCACCAACAGCAGTATCGGAAAGATCGACAACTCCACCAACACCAGTAAATTTAGGTAAGGCGCCACCAAAATTAGTCCCATTACCGATAGCGACACCAACCACAACAATAGCGCCGTTCTGGGCATATACGGTAACTTCAATCTCCTCACCGCCACCCGCCCTATCGTCGCCACCAGCAGAATCACCGTAAACAATAATAGCCCGCTCACAATTCCCGTGGCCAGAAACCCCACCGACACCACCGCCGGCGTAAAAATTCCAAAGCCCTTGAGGCCAAACAAATGCCTGCTGGCCGCAATAATCGCCGTCACCACCGGAAACAAGAGTATCAACACTATCGTGTTGGCCGGCACATCCCGCTCCACCCCGTTACGGATCGCATGCCTCAAAAAATTAACGGGGCTAACCGGCCCCAACTCTTGATCCAACAATAGCTTCCCCAGTTTCCCCTTTGCCTCACCCTGTGTCTCGGTCAAGTCCGGGCCTTTATCTGTAATTTTGGCGACCAACCCTGAAGGAGTCGCCACAGCCGACTCGCTTGCCGCCGCCACCTCCGCATTCTTCCCCACCACCTCGCTACTCCATTGAAACGCCGGTAAACTATCTTGTGCCCCAACCACGCCCGGGCCCACCAACCCCAAACCAGTCACTACCACTACCATGATCATCAATTTCCAAAGCATACCGGTATTATATCAGCCAACCGAAGCCAAAAAGCAAATCTCCCCCAAAAATTATCCCCAAAACACCACCGCTACTGCGAAAGGGCCTTGTCCAACACCGCTTGAAAGCTGGCGTAAGGCTGTGCCCCCACCAACAGTTCGCCGTTCACCACAAAAGTCGGCGTGCCCGTGGCTCCCGCTTTGTTTGCCAACGCCAGATCATCATCTACCGCCTGTTTGTGCTTGCCACTAGCCACACAGGCATCAAAGTTGGCCACATTTATCTCCACCTCGCCGGCAAAATCTGAAAACGCACTTTTTGGATCACTGCTGTTGGCCCACTCATCCTGTTTGGCAAACAGGGTGTCGTGCATTTCCCAATACTTATTCTGGTCCGCCGC
>CAYMQI010000058.1:5254-7071 GCA_964392715.1 uncultured Pseudomonadales bacterium
CCGCCGCACACCTGGCTGCCTCGGCCGCAATGTGAGCATTGGGGTGAAACGGCAAGGGTAAATCATGAACAATATACTTAATTTTACCCGCATCAATATAATCCTTAACAATCAAAGGTTCCGTCTCGTCAAAATGCCGCTTGCAGTAGGGGCACTGAAAATCTGTAAACTCGACCATCGTCACCTTGGCATCCCCGCTGCCTCTCTCGGCCACTCCGTTTTTCATCACTTCCTGCCAAGTCGCCTCGTCAACATTGGTTGGCGCCGGGGCTGCAGCCGCGGTCGGGGCCTGGACCACCTGCTTGTCGTCGCCCCCCAACACCGTCCCACCCCGAATTGCCGTCAACTGTCCGTACAAATAACCAACCCCCCCCACCGCCATCATCAACGCCACCACCATCGCCACAATCAACTTGTCCTGGAAATTTCCACTCAGCGCTTTGGCCATTCTCTGCTCCTTTTTGTATTACCTTTGGGCTGCCCCCGCAATTTATAAGATCACCAGGTCTATGTCAACTAGATTTTACTGGTGCCGGAACGCCACTTCATCGCCTCGACTACGCGGCCCACCCCATACAAATAAGCCGCCTCGCGCATCCCCACCCTCTCCCTCTCGTAAATCTTCACGATCTCATCAAACCCCCGCTCCATAATTTTTTTAAGTTTGCCAAACACTTCCTCTTCCTCCCAGTAATATCCCATATTATTCTGCACCCACTCAAAATAAGACGTGGTCACCCCCCCGGCATTGGCTAGCACGTCAGGTACTGAAATAATTCCCCTCTCCACTAAAATCTTGTCCGCCTCCGGACTCACTGGCCCATTGGCCATCTCGATCATGTATTTGGCTTGCAATTTCTTGGCCACCCCTTCGTCGATTACGTTCTCCAGCGCCGCCGGCACCAAAATATCTACAGGCAGCTCCAGTAATTCATCGTTGCCGATTTTATGTCCCGAGGCCAGATCACACACGCTCCCCACACAATAACACCCGGCCACCTGACCTTTCTCCCTCTTGCACTCCATCGTCAGCTCCGGGTTCAATCCATCTTCTACATACACTCCTCCCTGACTATCACTTATCGCCACCACTCGGTAGCCCGCGCGATTGGCAAAATAAGCAAACCAATACCCGACATTGCCGATTCCCTGCACCGCGATCTTAGTCGCCTTCTTGTCCAGTTTGTACCTCTTGGCCAACTTCTCCAAAATATAACATCCGCCCAACCCTGTTGCTTGTTCTCGCCCCGCCGAGCCCCCCAAAGCAATCGGTTTCCCCGTAAACGCCCCCGGTTCGCTTCCTCCCACAGTCTTCTCGTACTCGTCCAACATCCACGCCATAATCTGGCCATTGGTATTTACGTCCGGCGCCGGCACGTCCTTCCACGCTCCGATCTCATCGGCCATCGCCCGCGCGAAAGCTCTCGACAACCTTTCCAACTCGCCCGCCGACAACTTCTTTGGGTCCACCACCACCCCTCCCTTACTTCCCCCAAACGGAATCCCGGCAATCGCGCACTTCCAGCTCATCCACATCGATAACGCCCGCACTTCGTCCCCACTTACTTGCTCATGAAATCTAATGCCGCCTTTGTAAGGGCCCCGAGCATTGTTATGCTGCGCTCTATATGCCTTAAACTGTTTTTTCTCCCCGTTATCCATCACCACTTCCAAATCCCGCTCGATTACCTGATCGTGGCTTGCCAGTTGCTCAAACATTTCCTTACTTACCCCAAGCTTGTCTCGAACTTTTTCCAACTGGGCCAAGGCATTTTCAAAAGCACTCGTCATATATCTCCTTCTACTCTAACAATCAA
>CAYMQI010000059.1:0-6647 GCA_964392715.1 uncultured Pseudomonadales bacterium
TTCGGAGCCGCCGGTTGTGGCTAAAAATTGGGGAGAGAGGGTGGCAAAGAAACGGGCGGTGAGGTCGCGGGCGATAACTGTCGCCTTGTTGTGGAGGCCGTAACAGATGAGTTTGGGGAAGCGGGTAGTGCAGAAGGTGCGAGTCTCGATGACTTCCATGGGGATTCCCGGAGAGTAGATTAGGCCAATTTGTTTGAAGCGGGTGGTGGTCGATCCAGGGAAAAGGAGGGTGATGGGGGCAATGATGAGCACAAAAGTGATGGTGGCCAGGGCTGCTGTTTTGGGAAGAATGAGTTTGTGGCGCAGGAAATAAAGGAGCCAGACTATAAGCACTGCTAGGGTGATGGGGCGGTAGGCAACGTAGGTATACCAAGTCAGACCAAAGAGGGTACTGGTGGCGATGGGCCAGAACCAGTGTTTGTTTTTGGTAGAGCGGATAAGAGTGGCCAGGCCGGCGGTGAAGAATAGGAGGGCTAAGTTGGATTCCAAACCAAAGCGGCTGAGGATAAAGGTCCAGGGAGCAGTAGCGGTGATGACGCTGCCTACTAGGCTAAGTTTTGCCGAGAATTTGAGCTCTCTGAGGAGGAAATAGACGATTGCGATGAGGAGGGTGCCGGCAAGAATCGAAGGGTAACGGATGGAAGTTTCGGTAAGACCCATGAGTTTGACAAAAGGCAGGAGGGCGTAACCGTATACGGGGAGTTTGTTGTCGCCAAAGGCTTTGAAAACAAGGGGCCAGGTTGCGCCGTGTTCGTCGTGGCCGGTTTCAAGGAGAGAGTAGGCAATGTAGCCGAAGCTGGTTTCATCAACCAGAGCGCCTTTGGGAGCGGTGCCTTGGAGGTAGAGGCGGATAGCTAGGCCCAGTAGAAGGATGGCGATTAAGAGGTAAAAGTGGACGCGTTGGGTCATGGATTTAGTATATCTTAATTAGTGTATAGCTTATGGCCAATAGTGAATAGTTGATGGGGATTGGTCTTTTTATTTCGCTTTTTAATGTCCTATATACCATGGGCTATGTGCTCTAAGCCATAGGCCGATGGGCTTGTATCCCAGGCTAATTTGGGGTAAAATCCGGCTACTCACTTGAAAGGAGACTAATGAAATATGCCAAGCAAAAAGGAATCTAAGAAAGGTGGACGGGGCGTTGTGGATAAAAAGACCGCAACACTGAAAACTGAAAAGACCGGAAAAACTGAAAAGAAAGCAGAGGCACTGAAGGCAAAGGTTAAGGTAAAAGACGAGAAGAAAGAGAAAAAGGCAGCAACGCTGAAGACTGAAGTTTCTCAAGAAGCGGAAAAGAAGTCTGAAAAAGTCGAAAAGAAAAAAGAAGTTAAGCCAAAAATAACCTTTAAGGGTACGCCAAAGACCATGGAAGAGCTGTTGGCGGCGACGGGTTATACCCTGAAAGCCCCCAAGAGAGGGGATGTGGTCGAGGGTTTGATAACTGAGATCAACAAACGGATGGTATTGATTGATATAGGGGCCAAGACCGAAGGGATGGTGGTTGATAAGGAGTACGACGCCACCAAAGACTTGATCGAGGGCCTAACGGTGGGTGATGAAGTCAGCGTTTATGTAATTTCCCCGGAAAACGACCGTGGCCAGATTTTGCTGTCACTTAAGCGGGCGGCTGTAGACCGCAAATGGGAACAGATGGCTGAGTATTTGGGGACTGGAAAAGTGGCTGATGTGGAAGGGTTGGAAGTTAACCGCGGGGGATTGATCGTGCAGACCGAGGGAATGCGCGGGTTTGTGCCCTCGAGCCAGTTTGGCAAGGTCTACCTTGGCAAAATGGATGAGCTTGTAGGTAGGCGATTTAAGGTCAAGGTGATCGAGGTTGACCGAGAAAAGAACAGGTTGATTTTCTCGGAGAGATTGGTTTCCGAAGCCGAAGCGATCGAAAAGAAAGACCGGGCTTTGGAAGTGATCAAGCAAGGTGACACCTACGAGGGTGTGGTCTCGGGGATTATGCCGTTTGGGGCGTTTATGACGGTGACGGTGCCCCTGAAAAATGGCGAAGAAGGCCAAGTTGAAGGCTTGGTACATATAAGCGAGATTTCTTGGGAGAAAGTCAACGACCCCAACGACTACTTTAAGCAAGGCGACAGGGTCAAGGTGCGCGTGCTTGGAGTGGACAATGGTAAACTAAACTTGTCGGTCAAACAGCTTAAGGACGATCCGTGGAGCCAGATTGCCAAGAAGTACCCAGAAGGCAAGCAAGTTAAGGGGCACGTGACCCGCACGGCGCCGTTTGGAGTCTTCGTGACGCTGGAGCCAGGCGTGGACGGCTTGATCCACATCAGCAAGATCCCGGCCGGCAGCGAGCCGAAAGTCGGTGACGAGCTGGAAGTAGTGGTGGATACGGTCGAACCGGACAACAGGCGGATGAGCCTGGGAATGGTGCTGACGGAAGTGCCAGTTAGCTATAGGTAAACAGAAACTCTAAATACAAAGCACTAAATACTAAACAATATCTAAATTTTAATTTCCAATTATTGAATGAAGTTTGGGATTTGAGATTTATAGATTAGAATTTGTTTAGGGTTTGGGAATTAGAAATTAGGATTTAGGACAATTATGAGCAAGCAGAGAATGATTGTGTTGGATGACCAGCTACTAGTGGATATGAACTTGATCTTTAATGCCATCCGCGAGGCCAAGGGCGATTGGAAAAAAGTTGAGTCAGAGATGCGGGCGATGATGGTGGCGGTACAGGGGATGGTGGGGGACGAAGAATAAGTTGGAGTAAAAATGTCAGAGGATCGTAGCGACGAACCTGCAATGCGAAGTGAAAGTGGTCCAACTGCTAGTGCCATGGTAGGACAGGCTTTTGAGGAAGCCCGAAAGGCTGTTGATATGAAGCCTGAGTCAAAAAATTTGCAGTTTGATCTGTTGCGCAAAGTTGTGACTTTGCCTGGAAATGCTAGTTGGCTGGCGCGGATGGCCAGGGAAGCAAAATGGGGTAATATGGGTTCCAAGATAAAATTGGTGGAGAGGTTGTGTCAGGAAAAAAATATTGATTTGCGCAGAGTTGATGAAGGCGCGAATGGGGTTGGTGTGAGTGGCGCCAATAGGGCGAGGACGTTTGTCACGAGTGAAGGAGGAATGAGACTGTTTATTTCAAAGGGACTGTTTGTTGAGGGGGGAGAAGATGAAAAGAGGAATTTGTTGTTGAGGGAAGTTGTGCACGAGTGGATGGCGTATGAATTAGACAAGTTGAGTGAGACGTATGGATTGAGTGAATTTGAAGATTTGCTGTTGGGGGAGGAACGTGACAAGAGCAAGTTTAAAAGCGCGGTGATGCCGGCGACGAATTTTGTTGATGTGGTGTTTCTCAGGCTTGTGGCTGGAGTCAGACATAGTCAGTAGTGTTGATCTTCTCTTGACTGATTGAGTCTTAGCGGTAGAATATGTAACTGTTGTGTATTAAGGATTATCAACTAGTGAGAGATAATCATGGTTGTTATTGAAAGAGGCCGAGTGATTGATGAATTAGCTGAGGGAGGCGTGGTGACTGATAAGCAAGAGAGAAGAGAGTTTGGCGGAAAGGTGTGGGTAGCGGTGTGTATGGATGAGGATCTTGATTATGGTTCCAATGTGATTGCCTATGGAGTAGTGGCTTCGGGAATTACCAGATTGAAAACCGGTAATCAGAAGTTGTTGCCTGACGCCAAGAGGGTGATGCTCTCGAAGGTGAGCGGCGTGGTAATTGGTAGGTTGGCTCTGCAGGCAGAAAAGGAAGGTGGCAAATTTGTGGTGACAAGTCACGTGGGTTGTGGAGGTGGGGCGGCTCAGGAGATCAAAACGACAGAGGATTTGGAAGCGACGACCAAGGCAATGTGTGAGGGGTTGGATGTGGAATATTTAGGTCATATTCCTCATGCGGCTGAGCCTGTGGAAGTGGGTAATTCAAATGTATGCTTACATATCGGTAGACCTGAATCAGAACACCACCATGGGGCCAGAAGGGTAATTTTCACCGTGGGTGGCGGAATTACTGAGGAGGAGTTGCAACAATTGGAGTCGGATGGTTATGGGGATGGGTTTATGGTGAGTGTGGATGTGTTGGCGGGTGCAGTAGCTGAGGGTGAGCTAACCGAAGAGGAAGCCCTTGATTATTTGGAATTGCACTTGGATATTGCCGATGGCATTGCTGACGGAATTGTTAAAGACTCTGCCGCTAGGGTTTTTGACGCAGGCAGGTTAGACAAGGAAAGGGTGGCTGCCAACAAAGCCTTGGTGGAGAAGATGTTGGAGAGAATTGAAGCTGCGGTAGCCTAGTTTGTTGAGTTGAAGATTATTGAATGGCGCTTTGGGGTGGGGTTTTTGGGGGAAGTTGGTGAGAGACAGTCTGAAAGTTTATCTGGCGTTTTGGACAACAAGGATGGGTAGGTTGGTTTCTGGGTGGTTGGAGATGGCTATGTGTAAATCAAAACCATGATCGCCGTTGGTGGTAATCCTCATGCCCGGTTCAAGAGGAATGCTGGAGCGCGCCATTGAGTCGAGAGTGTGACTTTGGCCATTGGGGCCCTGAATTTGGGCGGAGCGGCAGCCGAGAACTTCATTGAGAAGGACTTTTGTAGACGTCACCTGGAGGCGAAGCTTTTGAGGAGGGGAATTGATGTCTTCGTGTCTGAAGGTGAGGGAAAACCTAGTTGGTTTAGAGTCGAGGCCAATTTCAACGGGTTGGCCGTTGACTGTAAATTGGAAGTCGTTGGAAAGATTGCTTAGATAATCCCGCAATGCTTCTAAAAACTCTCTGGGATTTGTTCTAGGTCGAGGTTTTGAAGGACAACTTTCTTTGCTCATATACGTATTTATTACACATTTTTGGTAGAAGTATATTGTAGACCTATAGTAGATTTAGTCAAGTGCTGGGGAGTGGAGCAGGGGTGGTATGATACCTTTAGCGAATAGCGAATAGCGGAGTTTGATGCCAAAAGTAAAAACGGCGTTCATTTGCCAAGCGTGTGAGTTTGAAACGCCCAAGTGGCAGGGACAGTGCCCGAGTTGTGGGGAGTGGAATAGCCTGGTTGAAACTTTAGTTTCGACAAAATCAAATATCAAAAATCAAAAATCAAATATCGTTGGAAAAGTACTAAAGCTGTCGGAGGTTGACGAGAGTTCGAGTTTGAGCCGCCGGATGGAGGTGGGCAGTAGTGAATTTTCTCAAGTGCTTGGGGGAGGGTTGGTTCCAGGATCGGTGACTTTGTTGGCCGGGGAGCCGGGGATTGGCAAGTCTACCCTGCTGTCACAACTGACTTTGTACTTTGCCAGTCGTCATGGCAAGGTGCTTTATGTGTGTGGGGAGGAGTCGCCGGAACAGGTAAAGCTAAGGTTGGACAGATTGAGTGAGCACAAAAAGACTAAAAAGGCGGCCAAAGATAATATTTTGCTTTTGAGCGAGATTGATACAGATCGCGTGGTGGTGACGATGGAGGCGGAGAGGCCGATGTTGACGATCGTAGATAGTATCCAAAGCCTAGTAGTCGGGGATCTTTCGGGTATGGCCGGATCGGTGGGGCAAGTAAGAGAATCTGGCAACCGTTTACTCAACTTAGCTAAATCTAGTGGTCTATCCACGTTTCTAGTGGGGCACGTAACCAAGGCCGGAGCGGTGGCGGGACCCAAAGTACTTGAACACATGGTGGATTCAGTCTTGCAGCTTACTGGCGAGCGGAGTGGAAATCTGCGGATCCTACGGGCGGCCAAAAACAGGTTTGGGCCGGTTGACGAAGTGGCGGTTTACCAAATGGGCGATGCAGGTCTGGTAGAAGTGACCAATCCATCGGAAGCGTTCCTGTCGGAGACGCAAACGGGGGTGGCGGGATCGTGCGTCACGGTGGTGATGGAGGGCACAAGAGCACTTCTTACCGAGGTGCAGGCGTTGGTGGTGGATAGCAGTTTGCCTACCCCCAGAAGGGTGGCCGAGGGGATCAAGACATCCAGACTCAATGTATTGTGTGCAGTTTTGCAGAAAAGGGCGGGTATTGCGCTTTATGATAAGGACGTGTTTGTAAACGTGGCGGGGGGCTTGAGGCTCTCAGAACCCGCTTCTGACTTGGGGTTTTGTTTGGCTATCGCCAGCAGCTATTTGGACCGACCGCTGCCGTCCAAAATGGCGGCGTTTGGGGAAGTGGGGTTGTTGGGTGAAGTGAGACGGGTGGGGTTTGCTGATCGGAGAGTGCGGGAGGCGAAAAAATTGGGTTACACGACAGTGGTGGATGGGGCACAGATGGGGCAGATTGGTAAAATAGTGAGAAAGTATTTGAAGGAGAAGTAGTGACAGAAGATTTGTTGAGAAACCAGGCGGGTCTTGTGGGTGAAGATATCGCATTGTCCGGGGCGCTTGATATTGACAAAAAGCAGGCCTTTGAGATCAGGCAGTGGATCAGGAGAGATAGGGAGCCGAGAAAATGGGACAGGTTGGTGATGGGTGAGGAAGAGCTGCGCGACTTGATTGGTATGGGAGAGTGAATTGTGTTTTTGGGAGGGGCGTGCAACTGGGTGGACGAGAGTGGGCAGTTACAGAGGAATAAGGACAGGGATTGGTTAATCGAGGAGTTGGGTAAGAGAGGTTACTGGGTGTTTGTGGACTGAACCCCTACCACTACATCCTAACGAACGCGGTTTGACCACTTTCTTAA
>CAYMQI010000060.1:0-6564 GCA_964392715.1 uncultured Pseudomonadales bacterium
CTCTTAACAATTTAATCCGGGGAGCCATCATACAAAGCCATTTGTCATGCCTAACCAAATCTTCACCTTCCTTACCAACCACTTGCCCGATCCATTCTTTGATAATCGGCCCGTTTACCTTGTCGTTGTAAACCCAACCTTCATTACCAGTGTTGTATGGCGGGTCGATGTAAATACATTTGACCTTTCCCGCATAAGTTGGAAGTAGGGACTTGAGAGCCAAGAGATTATCACCATGAATGATCAGATTGTCATTCAGGCTAACTTTATCGGCCATGCTTTTATCGGGCTTGGGGATGAGTTGGTGGTATGGGACGGCTAAGTGGTGATTTTGGACAAAAGTTTTTCCTTTGAATTGGAGTATCGGCATATTTTTGGGACCTTGTTAAGAATTTTTAGTATCAAAAGCATTACAGTTACCTGTATCTTTATACCACGATTATATCGCTTTCTTTAAGGGTCATGTTCTGATACAGAAAATCCTACTTTTGGGGTAAAATTGGTGTGCGGAAATATAAGTATAAATCAGGCTTAATCTATGGCTCGTGAGTTTTTTCTTGCCGACTTTCTTAGACAAATCGACGTAGAGGTTTTTAACCAATACTTAGAGAGTAAATCGATACCCGCCATTACTGCCACCGACAACGATGAAAACAACGTGCAAGCGATGGTAAAGGCAGTTGAATCGGCCTCTGGCGACACTAAAGAGCAGATTGTTCAAGAATTGATGGTAGTCAGAGAGCTTGCCACCGAAGGCGGTGTCAACGCCATAAACGAGGTAGCCAAAGACAAAGAGTTGATCGAGTTACTCTCTAAACAGGAAAACAACCAAAATCGTGCCTTAGTTTGTTTGGTCAAAAATCCAAAGGTCTTTGACTTTGCCCTCACTCTAAAAACACTCGTCTCCACCACCAATTTTTACACTAGAAACGGCTTAAAAAAAGTCTCTGCCAAAGAGGTCTTGAAACGCAAAAAAACCCTCGAACTTGAGCTTCAAAGCTACCTACAATCAAACGAGGGGCGAGGGGCAAATTGCCAGATCGACATCTATCAATTTAGCGACCGTGTATGTTTTATCGCATACTCCGAAGATCACCCGAATACCTATCTCTTTTTCGAAAACACATCACTAAAAAGGCAAGTCCACACTCCCAGTTTCCAAACCACGTTTGTCTATTACCCTGAGGACGGCGTTATCCAACTATCAACCCGAGCAGGTTATCAGAAACGCCAAAAGCTCTTTGACTTGTTTAATCGGGCAATTCTCGACGATATGAACCCTGTTAAAAGCTACCAAAAAGTCTTTAACCTCAATAAAATCCTAGATCCAGAATTTACCCTCGCCACCGAGCCGGAAGATCAGATCGAGGCAGTGTTTCTTAGCCAAATTCGGTTTGACTATAAGTACAACAACAAAAGAAGAACCATCGTTCAAATTGACGAAGGCGAGGGGTTAGAAACGATGTTTAAGGAGATGAGCTTTAGAAACTTGTCGGCTAAGAGCTTACAGTATTTTGATGTGTACCAGGCGACCTTCAAGTTTAGATTCAAACAGTTTGGCAGAAGCAATCGAGTAACCATGCAACTTACCATGCCTGATCGGGATGGACTCGATGAAACGGAACCGAAACAATTAGCACGCAAGTACATTGAAAAATGGGGTTTGATCAATGACGAAGACTCAGAAACTTCATAGCTTATTATCGGTAGGGTTTAACCAAGACGATTTCCAGATACAGGAAAGAGAATTAAAGAGTGGTTATGGGCAAGTTGGCAAGTTGGCGATCAGGCTAGAGTTACTTGTTCACGGGTACTCTAAGCGTTTCAAATGCCCTGAATGCGGGTCTTCCCACCAAGTTGAAGTATATGAAGGGCGTTTTTTTATCGGTTGCGACGTCGACGAGTTTGCCGAACCGCTCGAACTAACAAAGGAAGAATTATCTCTTTATCACTTCAACGAGACAAAATTGGCCGAGTGGATCAATGCCCAACTAGGTTTGCCCGAATCAGTCCAAAATATCGCCGACCACTCTTGGTATCTGGGTGAACTCCAAAACCAAGGAAAAAAGAGAAAAGTATATCTCAGTCACAACCCACAACTCGTACCAATATCTCCTGGAAGGATTGTCTTAACGGTACTGGAAAACCAACACCAGACAACACTTGACCTGATCAATATACTTGAGTTCGTCGAGATCGTTGATAACGAGATCGTGTTGCGAAAAGACAATCTGATTGATCGGTTCACTACCCATACACCGATTAAAGGGGAGGTGTTAAGGATCAACGACGAGCTAATTTTAAGCCAGGAAGGACGGGGCAAGAAACGAACCAGTTACATAAACTTTGGTCCTCAAACCAACGGTCAGTTTCAACACAAACTCCGGATAAAACCCCAGGCATACAACATCATCTATCATCTCCAAAAACTTCCATCTACCAACTCAAGAAAAAGCTCTGCCGAGCTTGAACAGGCCGGTGGTCTTGCCAAAAACAGAAGAACTATCACTACCCGCATTGGCGAAGTAAATAAGATACTTACCCAAAACGATTGGCCTGAACTTATACTGACCGACTCCGATGGAAAACACTATATCAACCCAAATCTTCACCAACCCCTTCACCAAACAAACCAGTGAAGGCTTGAAAGTAATCTCTCCAAGTCCAACTTACTCCACTTGTTTGTAACTTCCCAAATTGACCCCTCTCTATATCGCTCACTTTGAGTGGTGACTTGTTGTGCCAATCATCCCCAACCCTTGACATGATTTTTCGGTGAAAGGTTGCGTGGCTTCATTACCAAATAAATCTAAGGATAAGTATGAAGCACGATTACTTCACGACCTATGACTTAAACCTCAGTACCACCTTGGTCGCTCTGGGGTTTACTCTCGAGAAAATTAGCAAGAAGGGGCAAGCTCGAGGCCTGTTTTGTTTTAAGAAGCACCCAGAGCTACTTCCCACAATCGACCGCTACTACAAGAACCAGCTCTCGATCACACCTAAACAACTGTTTGACTCCCTAAAGGCGATTAAAAACCGCCTGTATTCGAACGTGGAGGAACTTGATCAGTAACAGCTCTTTAATCCAGTTTAAGCGGTTGTACCGGCAGGAGTACGGCGAGGACATTCCCCACGACAAGGCCTTCGAATTGGCCACCAATCTCGTCAACCTTTACCGATCCGTGTATCTGGGTGAAGAAGAAAGTATAAGTCAAAAATATGAAAAGAAATCACGATCTTCGAAAAATCAAAGCTAAAAAAAGCTACTCTACCCAAGAGCTAGCCGAGGCTTTGGGTGTGCATCTTCAAACTGTACGAAATTGGCGTAGGGATGGGTTAAAGCCGATAGATCCCGACTCCCATTACTCGCTTTTTATCGGTTCCGACATCAAAGAATACCTTTATGGGTTGATGCAAAGTCGGCGGGTTAAGTTGGAACCCAACGAGTTTTACTGTTTTGGATGCAGAGAGAAAACCACCTCACTAAAGATTAGTCGCCAATCACAAAACCGAAAGATTGGCACAGACAAAATCTCGGTCATACTTAAAGGTCGATGTGTCAAATGCGGTAAAGAGGTCAACAAATTCTCATCTAAATCTACTAAGAAAGCCAATACATCAGAGGTCATTAAATCAGGCCTCCAAATGTCTTTATATCACTCACATAAATAACGAAAGGAATTGCTATGTCCAAACAAGCAAAAACAAAACTTAAAAACGAGAAGATCAAACGCCAGTATTTACGGTGGATGAGAGAAGCCCAAGGGTTCTCGGAAAAGTCTATCACTGCTATTGAAAAAGCAATGTGGAAATACGAAGAAGCCACCAACAACGAGGATTACGCTCTATTTTCTGACAAGCGGGCTGAACACTTCAAAAAATACCTCAAATCAAATATCAACAAACGATCCAAAAAGGCTCTCGGTTTAACCAGTCAATACCATCATCTCCGGCACGTCAAAAACTTCTTCTTGTGGCTGTCAGGACAACCTGGGTATAAATCACGAGTCTCAGCAAGTGACGTAATGTATCTGCAACTTCTCAAAAAGGAACGCCGACTTGCTACCACCACGACCGAGCAAAAATACCCAACTCTCCAACAAGTCAAAACTTTTTGCAGTTTTGAGGTAAAAGATGAACTCGATCGAAGGGATCAAGCCCTGATTACCTTCACTGCATTAACCGGTATGAGGGACCAAGCCATTGTCACCTTGCCCATAGGTTGTTTTGATGTTTCTAGCCTTAGAGTCAACCAAAGCCCTAAAATGGGTGTCCAAACCAAGTTTAGTAAGGAAATCCTCACTACTTTATTTCGTGTTGATGAGAAGCTAATCAAGATTGTCGTTGATTGGTACAACTACTTGGTTGAGAATAAAAAATATAGCCTCGATGATCCGCTTTTTCCCGCTACCGAAATCGGCCATATCTCTGAGAACCACACCGCTTTTACAGCTAAGGGGTTGAGCAAATCATTTTGGGCAAACACCGAACCGATGCGGGTGATTTTCAAAGAAAGAAGCAAGCAAACCGGCGTGCCTTACTTTACCCCACACAAGTTTCGCCATTTCATAATCAACGAAGCTCAACGACACATCTCAAGTATCGAGCAACTCAAGGCTTTAAGTCAAAATCTTGGCCACGAACACGTCACCACCACCCTTTACGGCTATGGAGCTATTGACACCTACCGAGTTGGAGAATTGGTTGAACAAATCGACTTCTCTGGTATGCCTTCAAATAAATCTGAGGAGGATCAACTTTCCAGACTAGCAGATCTGGTGGCAAAGAAATTACAAAAGAGTTAGTCTATAATGGGCTATGTTGATCCAATATAATTTCGAAGGTAAAAACGGGCAGTTCTGCTAACTATCTTCGGATGTGTTGGATCAACCAGGACTGTCCATTTTTGTACCTATGTATAAACATAAATCTAAAACCAAGCCAAGAAAAAACCGATACATCCTTTACGCCAGGAAAAGCACTACCTCTGAGGATAGGCAAGTGGCCTCGATTGAATCCCAGATTGAGGTAATGCAAGAAACCGCCAAAGAACACGACCTTCAAGTTGTGAAAGTGATGAGTGAGTCAGGATCGGGCTTTAAGATAGGCAGGCCGGTATTTAACCAAATGATTGAAATGATCGAGAATGGTGAAGCCGAGGGTATTGTGGTGTGGAAACTCTCTCGTCTATCTCGTAACCCCGATGATGCGGGCAAAATCATGGGCTTACTTCAAAGGGGAGAAATCAAACACATTCGCACAGTCGAGCGTAATTGGAACCCCGAGGATAACGTGATGATGATGTACGTCGAGTTTGGCCTGACTAACCAATTTAGCCGTGATCTTTCCACTGACACTCGCCGAGGTTTAACCAAAAAAGCAGAGCGTGGGTGGGTTCCTAACGCTATTTTGCCCCTGGGATACAAACACACCCCTTACAAGGCTTTGGGAGATGAAGAAATCATCATCGATGATGATAAGTTTTACTTAATGCAAAAGGGCTTAAAGTTAGTAGCATCGAGAAGAAAAACACCGGTACAGGCTCTTGAGCATCTCCAGGGTTTAGGATTGACGGGTAGAAAAGGTAAACCCCTCTCACCTTCCACATGGTACAGCTTGTTATCCGAACCGCTTTACTCAGGTACTTTCGAGTTCCCCAAGGGAAGCGGGGAAATGCACGAATCCAAAGCAGTCAAAGCAATCACTCAAGAGGAGTTTGATTCAATTCAAGCCGTATTAGGTCGCAAGAATAAACCCAGACCCAAAAAACACTTTTTACCTTATACAGGCTTGATGGTATGCGGAGAGTGTGGCAGTTCAATTACCGCCGAAAAGAAGCGAAAGGTGCAGAAGAATGGAAATGTTCACCACTATACCTATTACCGATGCACCAAAAAGAAAGGCCATTGCGGGCAAAAATTTATCAGGGTAGGCAAGTTGGAAACTCAATATAAGGATCTCTTGTTTAGTATCCGCATACCCAAGGCATTTCATGAGTGGGCTTTAGAGGAAATCCGCAAAGACCAAGAAAAAGAAGTGATGGACAGAAGCCAAAGTTTGGAGAAAACTAGGACCAGGTACGATGGTTGTGTTAAGAAAATCGATGATCTAGTTGAGGGTTACCTTGACAAAAAGATACCAGAGGAAAATTACGAGAGAAAATTGGCCGAGTACGAGAAGGAAAAGAAAACTCTCAAAAAGATCCTCGATGATCTCGACTTGAGGATAGATGAGCGAATTAAGAAACTAGACAAAGACCTTGGCTTTGCCGTTACGGCATCCCGAAGGTTCAAAAAAGGTAAAAAAACCAAACGTCGGGAGATAGTTAGCTACCTTGGCTCGAACCTCATACTCACCAACCAAACACTAGACATAGAACTCAAAAGACCGCTAAAACGCATACAGAAAGAGGCAAAAGAAATTAGAAGCCTTGCGAAAAGGTTCGAACCTCTCGAAAAGGCGGATAACTCGGCAAAATTTAAGGAATTTTTATCTCAAAATCCCGTAGGGGGTGGCTGACGAGATTCGAACCCGCGACCTCCGCTTCCACAGAGCGGCGCT
>CAYMQI010000061.1:0-268 GCA_964392715.1 uncultured Pseudomonadales bacterium
AAAAGTGAACATGTTGCGTTTCTCAAAAAGGTCTGACCTTTGCAAAAGGTCAGATCTTAATAATAAAGGTGGCAAACAGGTCTTTTTCGACAATTTCCTGGAGGGAGGCGACGGTGAGATCGGGGGTGGCAATATCTGGATCGGCCCTATGATCGCCTCGTTTGACGCGGACGGTGATTAGGTTTAAGTGGTGGGCCGCTTCCAAATTTTTGGGGTTGTCGTCGACCATGAGTTTTACGAATTCTGTGCCGTCACCAGCACCTGGAGC
>CAYMQI010000061.1:278-3105 GCA_964392715.1 uncultured Pseudomonadales bacterium
GTTTAAATAGTGAGCCGTTTCCAAATTTTTGGGGTTGTCGTCAACCAAGAGTTTGGGGTGGTGGAGGGCGACGAGTTGTGACAACTGATCGGCTTTGGTGAAGCCGTCGAAAACGAAACGGCAGTTGTTGTCGATGAGACCAGCAAGAGCTGAATGAGAAATTTTGGCTTTTTGAAAGTCGACCGGACCTTCAGTAAAGATGGCTGGGATAAAATATTTTTTGATGTAAGTGATAAAGGCGATGGTATCGGAGTAAAGGTAACGGTCGACTTCAGTGCCGGTAAAGTAGGAAAAGGCTTCGACGGCCGAGGCTAGTGTGCGATAGTCAGTTTTGATGTGGGTAGTATTGAGAAGAGTGTGGTCCAGATCAATAAGAGCTAAAGGGAGGGTCGGCATAGAGCTTATAGGTTTGAGTTGGTGATTTTCTTGTCCGTCTCGTGAGTGCCTTTGAGAGTGATGCCGGGGTAAAGAATAGAGTGGGGACCGATGACGGTGCCGGGCATCACCGAGGCGTTGACGCCAATGTGAGTGTCATTGCCGACAAAAACACCGATGTTGTTGCGGCCGGTGTCAACCAGTCGGTCCTTGACCATAACTTGGACGTTTTGGCGGTCGATTCTTTTGCTGGCGCTAACAAAGCCGCCACCGATCCTAATGTTTGATCCTAAAATGCTGTCGGCGACTAATTGGGAGTGGATGTGAGTATTGGGGCCGATAAGGCTGCCGCGGACGTCGCAATAACGTTCGGCTTGGGCTCCTGCCTCTAAAACCGAGCCAGCGCGGACTTGAGAATAAGTACCAACGACGGCGTTCTTGCCAAGGTAGGCAGGGCCTTCGACGATGGCAAAGTCGCCGATGAGGGCGCCGTCTTCGATGGTGACCTGACCGCGAATAATGGCGGTGGCGGCAATTTTGGCACTTTTGGAAATACTCGGCTTTAAGGTGCTGAAGATATGGTCTTTGACGTCAAATAAGTCCCAGGGATATTTGAGGCTGGGATAATCAATGGTGGATTCAAAAGCTTGAAATTTGCCCTGAGCAATGACGGTGTTGATGGCGGCCTCCAGAGAGTATTCTTGAGCGGGAGTGTTACTTAATATCTCGAGAAACTCTGGAGTGAAGAAATAGGTGCCGACGAGTTTCCAGTTGGAAGGGGCCTGGTCTTTGGATGGCTTTTCAATCAATTCCAAAACGCGGTCGCCTTCGAGGTGAAAAATACCGTACTTTTCCGGAGAGTCGGTGTGCATACGTAAAACGGCGCCAAAAAAATCAGCACGATCAAACTTAATAAGGTGGGGTTTGATCTGTTCGTGAAACTTTAATTGTTGAGAATTAATGAGGAAAAAATTGCCTTTAATATGTGCGCGGGCGGCCAAAAGGGCGGCGCCTTGACCTGCGGGTTTTTCGAGAATGGCGTAAGTGATAGCTAAGCCTTTGGGAGTAAAGGAGGTAATGGTTTCGCGATCTTTTTGGTCAGGGCCAGTGACGACGATAGCTTCGTGGAAACCGGCCGTCTTAACACTTTCGAGAGTGTAGGCGATGATGGGGCGGCCGCAGACTACAAAGAGGCTTTTGTTGACGGTGTTGAAAGGATAAAAGCGGGATGAGGAGCCGGCGGCGAGGATGACGATTTGATGGTTACTCATGGTTTAGTCCTAATTTTGATATTGTTAGCTATCTACAGGTCTAATTGGCTGTGAAATAAATTGTTCTATTGTCCGATTGTTCCATTGTTGCCGAAGTATTTCTTAACAAGGAGACAACGAGTCAATTGTTTGTCTATGTTAGTATTTTAAGCAGAGTTTGGGTAAGTTTTTCCTGATCGTGACGCATAAGGGAGCGAGGAAGGCTGTCGCCTGCTTTCTTTTCAACTTTGACAGGGCTGGCTAGAGCTTCTCTCAAAACAGAATCGGATTGGGTGGACAAGTCATCGACGACGGGAAACTCAAATTGTTTGGCGTAGAGTTTTGCTATATCCGGATCAATTTTGCCGTTGTTGACGATGGTGTAGTCCGGCCATCTACCGGTATATTGTTGGATGAGGTTGACGTGACCTTGGGCGGTCAGGTTGTGGGTTTGGGTATAACGGGTCATCAGGTTGACGATGTAAATAATTTTGGCTTCAGTTTGCTGGATGGCGTCTTTGGCGCCGGCGACAATAAAATTGGGAAGGATGCTGCCGTATAAATCGCCGGGGCCGATAATAATATAATCGGTTTCGAGCATGGCTTGGCGGGAGGCGGGGTGAAGCTGACAGCTGGTGGTTGATTCGAGTTTGGTGATAGTCTTGCCGCCAAAACTGGGGTCGTCTAAGACGTCCTCGCCCACGGCGGTGGCGCCGTCGGTATAGGTAATTTTGAGGTCGGCTTGGTCGGTGGTAATGGGCAGGACCAGGCCTTTGAGGCGGAAGATCTTGGCGGCAACTTCAAGGGCTTTGGGGGTGGAGCCGGTCATGTCCTGGAGGGCGGTAAGAATGAGGTTGCCGAGGTTGTGGCCAGTAAGACCGGTGCCTTTGTTGAAGCGATAAAGCAAAAGCTCGCGGATCCACGACTTGCCGTTTTCCTGGGCTAGGGCGGCTAGGGATTGTCTTAAGTCTCCTACAGGGAGGAAGCCAAATTCGTCGCGCAGACGCCCGGAGGAGCCGCCGTTATCGAAAACGGTAACAATTTTGGTCAAGTCAAAGTCGTGCTGTTTCAAACCGCTGGTGACCACGTAGGTACCGGTGCCGCCGCCGATGATGGTGATCTTTTTGGAATATGACATATGTTTACTGGTCATCCTGAACTTGTTTCAGGATCCTTTGCCGCGATTTCAGGCAGATGCTGAA
>CAYMQI010000061.1:3205-6555 GCA_964392715.1 uncultured Pseudomonadales bacterium
ATAAATTCAGCATGACAGTTTGTATTATAAATGTCTGGCTGAATTTGCCACTTTTTTGGCTTTTGTGGCTATTTTAATGGCTTTTTCCGCCGCTTGCACGTCGGACCAAGGATACTCGGTTGTGCCAAAGCACATTGATTGTTCGTGACCTTTGCCAAAAATGCCGATAGTATCGCCTTTTTTGGCCAGGGAAACGGCGAAATTGATGGCTTCCTGGCGGTCGGTTTTTGTGTGCATGTGGCTAACATTTTTGGTGGCGCCCGAGAGCATTTGACGAATAATGATCTCAACTGATTCTGTCCTGGGGTCTTCGGCCGTCAAGATGACTTCGTCGGCCAGTTCGGATCCGACTTTGCCCATCATCGGACGTTTGGTGTGGTCTCGGAGGCCTGCTGCGCCGTAGACGGCGATGAGCTTGCCTTTGGTTTGCGGACGGAGGCTTTCGAGAGCTTTTTTGAGGGCGTTGGGGGTATGGGCAAAGTCGACGATTAAGTTAATGCCTTTGTTGTTGGGAAGGTGTTGCATCCGACCGGGAACGCCGGGGAAAGAAGTAAGAGCTGAAGAGAGAGATGCTGGAGCGATACCAAGAACATGGAGGGCGATGATGGCGGCGGCGGCGTTTTGGCGGTTGTAAGGCTCGGGGAAACGGGCGTTGAGATCTTGGAGCAGGGGGGCGGGTAAGTCTTCTGGAGCGTAGGTCGAGATGGAGGTGCGGCTCGCGAGGAGGGCTTTGAGCCTGGGGTAGGAGGAGTCGTGGGGGTTTAAGAGCGAGTTTTTGGCGGTAAGAAAGAGCTTGGCTTTGGCCATTAAATAATTGTGGTAAGTCTTGTGATAGTCGAGGTGTTCGTGGGTAATGTTGGTCAAGACTGCGAGTGTGGGTTTGATGCCTAGCAGGCGGTGTTGATCAAGGCCGTGGGAAGTGACCTCGAGGACGAGGTAGTCGAAATTTTGGGCGTGTATTTCTTTGATGAGTTTTTGGAGCGCCCAAGGGTCGGGGGAGGTGACGTGGAAGCCGGTGTCAATTTGTCTGTCTCCAATATAAGCGGCCAGTGTGGAAATAAGGGCGACTTTGAGGTCAGCGGCTTTGAGGAGGTGGTAGATGAGGGTGGAAGTGGTGGTTTTGCCGTCGGTGCCGGTGACGGCGACGATCTTTAAGTTTTTGGCGGGGTTTTGGTAGTAAATAAGAGCGGCAGCGGCGTTGGCAAAGTGGAACCAATTGCGCACAAACTGGGGAACCAAAGATTTGATTCGGCTCGACATGGGGCCATTATACACAGGTAAAACGATACAGCGTGAAGAAACTGTTAAGTAGGTCGGAGTTTATGACAATCTAGCTTTTTGTATATTATACTTTGGTTGATTTAATTTATAAAAATCCCTCGAGCTTACGCTCGGGGTTTTTGTTACGCCTTGAGCGCCTTCGGCGTCAATTGTATCGCTTCATCCCTCGACCTAGCGGTCGGGGTTTTACGCTTTCTTGTAATAAATTGCATGATTGCGGATTTGTTTGTCTGTATCTATTGTCACTAGATGTTGTCTGTCCAGAATGGATAAGGGCAGGTCTTTGTGATTTTCAGTTATCAAAATTTGCTGGCTTAAATTGGTATAATGGGCTGATGAGTAGGGAAAATTCTCCCAGAATTTCACCAAACGACATCTGGAGTGCTCAAGAAGAACGTGATCTGCGAGATATCCACTTCGCCGTGGATAATCCGACTTCACCGGAACTTCAAACAGGGAGAGGGTTGTTTGCGAGAATGCGTGATGACGCACCACAAATTTATGAGGTTGCTACGACATTTAGTAGACATTTTGGAGTTGAATCTCCTGGATATTTTAAGCTGGGGGTGGCAATTGCTTGGGAAATTGTCAGAAAGAGCTTGGTGCGAAATGATCAAGAACTTTATTTGTATGAACATTTAACGGAATTAATGTTGGCGGAGTGGAACGATCATTCGCGAGAAGGGGTGATTAGTTTTGGTTGGGCTTATGAAATGGTTGAAGAACATGAAGCAAACGTTTCAGACTGGTTACAAAAACTGATGATGGCTGGTGGAGGATTTGGAGATATTGATGAAAGGGAAAACAAGCTGAGTTTCACCAGCGGCTTCTTGGTGGCAATAATTCCTTTTCTGAAGCAGGATGAGTCAGAAACGTTGGCGAAAAGATATTTTGGCAAGGGTGGGTTGTGGACGAAACTAAAAAAGATGGTAAGAGGTTAATTTATTGATGAATGGCGGGCGATGCGGGCGCAAACCTCCGGGCAGACGGCCTGGAGGTAGGCGTGACCGGCGCAGGGGAGAATTTCGCGCTTGGCGCCGGGAATAAAACTACTAGATCTGGGGACAATTTGGTCGTGGGCAGCGGCAAGGCAGACAATTTTGTCTTGGTGAGAAATGGCTGGAAAGTTGATGGCCTGAAGATAGGTGGATCCGGGAACCATTTGTTTGGCGGAGCCGGAAAAGAACTGAGTGACGCGAGCAGGCGGGCTGCCACGGTAAGGGGCGGCGATGCTGACAAACTTATCCACCCGACCCCAGCCGTTATGGTTTTGGAGATAATCGAGGGAAACTAAGCCGCCGGCACTGGCGCCGACCAAAACAACATGGTGAAGATCTTGAGAGTCAAAATAAGCTTTGAGGCGGATGGTGTCTTGTTTGAGATCGTGAAGCAGCAGACCAAGACCAGGAACATAGACGCGGAAACCAAGTCGCTCGAGACGAAATTTGAGAAGTGCAAATATGAGGTTCGAGGTGAACCAACCAGGGATAATTACGATGGGGCGCCTTTGAGTGGGGCGTGAGGCCGTTGAAGATAAAGAGAATAGGGGATTGAGAAGAAGGGTAATAATATAGGCAGGTTGTAATAATATTTCGGCAAGGACGTTGCCTAGAAGTTTAAAACCGATAGTCATGGTGACATTGTAAACCAATGGATAAATCGGGGCGTTGATCGATTACTGGGTTGGGGCGACGCCCAGAATATAGAGGGCATCTTTGGCAATATCAAACCAGAGAGGGGCGGCGGTCTCGGAGCCCCATTGGGAAGTGGAGGGTTCGGTGAGTTTGACGAGCATGACAAATTTGGGGTGATCAGCCGGAGCAAAGCCAATAAAGCTGCCAATAGTTTTTTGGGTGTCGTAGTGGCCGGAGACGGCGATCTGGGCGGTGCCGGTCTTGCCGGCGATTTTATAACCTTTGGGGCTGGCCCAAGCAGCGTCGCCTTTTTCAACGGCGGTGACCATCATCTCTGTCATGGCGGCGGCGGTTTCCGGCGAGATGACGCGGGGACCAATTTGAGGCTCGATGGTGATAGTCTGGTCGCCGATAACCTGGTGGACGAGCCGGGGA
>CAYMQI010000062.1:0-2339 GCA_964392715.1 uncultured Pseudomonadales bacterium
GTGGAGCGATAGAATCTGAGAGAAAAAGATCCTATCGGTAGAGAGATCCTATCGGTCGCTGGCGCTCCCTCCAGGATGACAAGGTCGTTGCGTGAGATCCTATTGGTCGCTGACGCGACCTCCAGGATGACAGGAGGTTGCGGGATGACGGGAGGTGGTCCAGGATGACAGAAGTTGAGTCCGGGATGACGGGAGGCAATGATACAATTTTGTCATCTAACAATGAATAAATTCTTTTCTAAACCCTGGCAGGATGTGTTACTGATTGTGATGGTGGTCTGCGGGGTGTATGGCAATATCCTGGGCAATGGGTTTGTCTGGGATGATGATGCCTTTGTGGTGGAGTGGGAGGAGATCCGCGATCTGGGGGCCAACTGGAGCAGGCTCTGGGCGGGGGCAGTGCCCGAAGGCCACGAAGGGGTGTACCGGCCGGTAAGGAGCCTGTTGTACGGCGTAAGTTATAGTTTGTGGGGGTTGAATGCGACCGGTTACCACGTGCAGGGGGTGGCGATACAGGCGCTAGCCAGTGTCTTGGTGTATTTGATTGCCGAAGAGTTGACCAAAAGTAAAGTGGCGGGGGCGGTGGCCGGCTTGTGGTTTGGACTGCATCCGGTCCACGTGGAGGCGATAAGTTTTGTCACGGCCAGCTTTGACAGCGCGGGGGTGGTAGTGATGCTCGCGGCAGTGTGGTGTTACTTAAGATATGTCAGGATGGCCAGGAAGGGGTGGTATTGGGCTTCGGTAGTCCTGGCTGTGGTGGCGTACTTTAGCTATGAACTAACTTTGGTGTTGCCGATACTATTGGCGGTGATTGATTGGAGTGTGGGGAGATTGAAGAAGAAGAATTGGGGGGAGTACCTGAAAGTGTACCTCCCCTATCTGGCGGCCAACCTTGCCTACTGGGTGGTGAGGCTTCATGCCCTGACGATCCCCAGCGGGCAGGCGCGGGTGTATGAGTCTATGTTTGATAATTTACTACTCTCGGCGGTGATGTTGGTCCGATATGCCTTCCTGATGTTGGTGCCTAGGTTAGGCGTGGATCACTTGATCCGGCCGGGGATAAGCGGATTTTATTTTTTGGATTTTAATTTTGAGCGGAGACTGCCTGGAATAAGTTGGTTGGATCTGGACGTGTTGGTGGCGCTTCTGGTAGTGGCGGGGGGCGTGTACCTGGCGTTTAAGTCGAGAAAAAAAATGCCGTTGGTAACTTTGGGAGTGTTGTGGTTTGGAGCGTCCTTGGTACCGATTTTGACGGCGCCTTCGTTTGGGATAATTTTTGCCGAGCGGTGGGCGTACCTGGCGAGCGTGGGGGTGGCGGTGGTGGTGGGGTGGGGGGGAAAAGAGGTAATGGCTAAATGGTTGGATGGTCATATGGCTAGATGGTTGAATGGTTCTATGGTTAGGTGGGTGGTGGTGGGGGCGGTGATGGTGGGGTATGGCTACTTAACTATCCAGAGAAATAGCCAGTGGAAGGATTCGATCACCTTGTGGAGCGGGGAACTTACTAAACGGCCGGAGAGTGCGATCATGCATACTAATTTGGGACTGGCCTGGCGCCGAGCAGGAGAAAGGGACAAAGCGATCGGGCTGTTTGAGGAGGCGGTGGCGATCAATCCAAATAATGTGGTCAGCCAACAGGCGTTGGCGGCGACTTATGAGACAGGGGGCGAGTTTGAGAAAGCCTTGCCTTCCCTACTCTACCTGATCAAGTTGAATCCAAGGAACTTTGCTTTTTATATCCAAGCGGCCGATGCTTACTACCAATTGAAAAGCTATGACCAGGCAGAGCGTTACTACGGGTTGGCGCTAAGGATTGAACCCGAGATACCTTATGCTAAGAAGCGGATGGCCGAGCTGGCGGGGAAGTTGTAGGTCATAGATGGTGGGTGGGGGTTTGTGAAGAGATCCTATCGGCGTAAACGCCTCCAGGATGACAAAAGAAGATAGTCCAGGATGATGGGGTTTGGATTGTCATTCTGGAGCGGAACGAAGTGGAGCGATAGAATCTAGAAATGAGATTAAAGAGTAAAACATACTTTGTCTATATACTGACCAATAAGAACAATACTGTGTTGTATCTCGGTATCACAAATGATTTGGTCAAAAGGACTTATCAACACAAATCGAAATTGGTGAGTGGATTTTCTCAGAAATACAACCTGACAAAATTGGTGTATTTTGAGATTTATCAGGATCCGTTGACGGCGATTAAAAGAGAAAAGACTCTTAAAAACTTGGTTCGCAGAAAGAAAGAGGCACTGATAAATACAATCAATCCGTCTTGGAAAGATTTGTATGCTGAGATTGTATGAAGTTGCTGACAGCCGGCTGGTGGGAAG
>CAYMQI010000062.1:2439-6551 GCA_964392715.1 uncultured Pseudomonadales bacterium
GAGCGGAACGAAGTGGAGCGGTAGAATCTGAGGGGGGAGATCCTATCGGTCGCTGACGCTCCCTCCAGGATGACAAAAGAAGATGGTCCAGGATGACGAGAGGTTGCAGGATGACAGGGTATAAGTTCAGGATGACAGAATAGGTGGTGGAGTGATAGAAATGGTAAAAACAAGACAATTATAATACGGTGAAACAGGTGATAAATTGGAAATTGTTATTTATTTTGGCGTTGGTAGTGGTGGCTTATGGCAACAATATCAGTCACGGCCTGGTTTGGGATGACCGGTCGTTTATTGTGGAGTGGCAGGGACGGCGAGATTTGGCCAAAAACTTTGGAGAGTTTTGGCAAGGACAAACCGCACCTAGACAAGAAGGGGTATATAGACCGATAAGAAGTATTTTGTACAGTTTGGGCTATGTTGTTTTTGGCGAAAACCCTAGCGGCTATCATGGGGCGGCAGTGGCAATGCATTTGGCGGCGGTTGTGCTAGTTTACGCGATAGGGAAAGAACTGGCAGGTGAAAAAGTAGGGCTGACTGGAGCCGGAATTTTTGGGCTGCATCCTATAAATGTGGAGGCGGTAGCTTGGATTAGCGCGAGTTTCGACAGCGTGGGGGTGGTGATGGCTTTGGGGAGTATTTACGGCTACATAAAGCCGGGAAAAAAGTGGCGGGCCTTGTCAGTGGTCTTGGCAATGTTGGCTTACTTTACCAATGAGATAACTTTGGTGTTGCCGGTACTCCTGGTAATGATTGATTGGTACCGGCAGACTCTGAAAAACTGGAGACAAGAAGCGGGGAGAGTGGGGGTAATTTCCCTTGGAGCGGCGGTTTACTTGCTTATAAGAATGGGGGTGTTGGGGATTGTTGGCCGGGGGGGGTATGTGTACGGACAGCTGGGGGTGAGTGCTTTGGTGGGGGTGAGGGCGGTGGCGGAGTTTGCCCGGAGTTTTTTGGTGCCGGTAGGGTTGGGGCCGATACACGTGCTGGCGCCGCAGATCACGTCGTTTTTTTATCATGATTTTAATATCAATAAGCCGTTTGCGGCCCCCAGCCTGCAAGAGCCGGTGATGGCCGGGGCGGTGGCGGTGCTGATTGCGGGTTGCGTGCTGGTGTGGAGGGCCAGAGAAAAAAATAAAACGGTGGCGTTGGCTTGGGCGTGGTTTGTGGTGGCGTTACTTCCGGTTACCCAGTTGGTGCCGTTGTCGATATTGTTTGCCGAACGGTATATCTATCTGGCCAGTGTGGGCGGGGCCATAGGAGCGGCGTGGGTGATAGTGAAGGTGGTGTTACCAAAATTAGTAAAGAAAAATGAAACTAAAGGCTGGTTGGTGACGTGGGGTTTGTTGCTGGTAATGACGGTGGCGACCTGGCAGCAGAACAAGATCTGGGCGAGTGAGGAGACGCTGTGGCGGCGGGCGATGGAGGTTTATAGTGAGAGTTCGCTGGTGTTTACCAACTTGGGTAAGTATTATTTTGAAAACGGCAATCGGGAGGAGGGGCTAGTCTATTTGAAGCGGGCGGTGGAGCTAAATGATAACGGGATCCTGCCTTTGACCAACTTGGGGGTGGCTTACTGGCAGACTGGGGAGAGCGACAAAGCGGTGGCTTATCTGGAAGAAGCGCTGGCGCTTGAGCCTGATTACGAGGTGGGGAGGCATAGTCTGGTGCTTATTTACATGGATGGGGGGAAGGAGGCGCGGGCGCGGGAGCTACTGGGGAAGATGCTGGAGACTAACCCAAGAGATGTCTGGGCGATGATCCAGATGGCCAAGTCGTATCACAAGGAGTTTATTTACAACCAAGCTGAAAATTTTTACGACAGGGCGCTGCAAATACAACCTGACAATCTGGACGCTTTGAACAATTTGGGCAACTTATATGTGGAGTGGGAAAAACTGGAGGAGGCAAAGGCGATGTTTGAAAGGGTGGCAAAAATAGATGAAGATTATGGGGATGTGAAGGAGAAGCTGGAAGAGCTTAGCTCGTAGATGGTAGAACGTAGCTGGTAGATAGCAGATCGTAGATGGGGAATGAGGAATTATGAATAATGGTTAGATGGTTTCGGCCAGAGGCCGACGAGGTGGGGGGTGGTCATTCTGGAGCGGAACGAAGTGGAACGATAGAATCTGTGTGGAGAGATCCTATCGGCGTAAACGCCTCCAGAATGACAGAAGTGATATGTGAGATCCTATCGGTCGCTGGCGCTCCCTCCAGGATGACGAAGTGGGATCAGGATGACAAGATGGGGTTTGGAGTGACAAAATAGCTAGATGGTGCAAATAATATGAAATTGATGGGAAATATATTGACCAGGAGATGGGGGATAGTGGCGACTTTGGCGATGGTGGTGGCCGGGGTTTACGGCAATATCCTGGACAATGGCTTTGTCTGGGATGATTCGGTGTTTATATATGACTGGGAAGCGATTCGAAGGCCGGTTGAGAACCTCGGGGAGCTGTTGTTTTCGCTGCCCCAAAAGCACACCAACTTCCGGCCGATCAAGAATGCTTTTTATGCGGCCAATTATGCATTGTGGGGGGAAAACCCAATGGGTTATCACGCCGTGGCGGTCGTGATGCACGGGGTGAGTGCGTGGTTGGTGTGGCTGCTCGGGTACCGGCTACTCAAAGATGAGGCGGCGAGTTTGGTGGCGGCGCTGGTATTTGCGGTACACCCGATAAATACAGAGGCGGTTGCCTGGGTGACGGCCAATATGGACAGTCTGGGGGTGGTGGTTTTCTTGATTTGCCTTTATGGATTTGTGGTTTACCGGCAAAGCCAAGAGAAGAAGTGGTGGTGGTTGTCGGTAGCGGCGGCCGGAGCGGCTTTTTTGACTAACGAGCTGACTTTTTCGGTGGTGGCAGTGGTGGTGCTATATGACTTATTGGTGGGGCGGGGGAAGTGGAGGTTGGTGGGGAAAGAATGGGCGATGTATGGGGCCTTGATCGTTGGTTATTTTGGACTAAAAAACTGGCTTATGGCGGAGGCGGGTGGCGGGTTGTCTCTGAGGCGCATACCAATCGGGATAATCGGGGTGGTTGATTATTGGCGGCTGCTCCTGTGGCCTGCAAACCTGACGGTAAATCACCACGTGTGGGGGACGATCAACGCTTTTTACCAGTTTGACAGCCCGTATTTGGGGACGATTGTTTGGCCCGGGCTGCTGGAAAAACAAACTTTGGTCGCCCTGGCTGTAATAACCGGTTTCTTGGTGATGATGTGGAGACTTAGAAAGAGCCTGCCGCTTGGGTTATTTTTGGCGGCGGCGCTGGTGGTGAGCTTTGCCCCGGTAATGCAGTTGGTGCCAACGACGACGATCTTTGCCGAACGGTATGCCTACCCGGCCAGCGTGTTTTATGGACTGCTGGTGGGGGCGGTGGTGGGATGGGGGGGGAAAGTTTTGATGGCTAAATGGCTAAATGGTTCTATGGTGATGGGGGTGGTGGTGGGGGTGATGGTGGGTGGGTATGGCTACTTAACAATCCAGAGAAATAATGATTGGCAAAACCATTTGAGTTTGTGGACGCAGGCGGTGGCGGCAAATCCGACGAGTGCGATGAATTATGACCATTTGAGCCAGTCGTACTTGAACAGGGAAGAGTGGGATAAGGCGCTAGTTAATGCTCAGGCCTCGGTAAAATTGAATTCAAATTACCCAATTGGGTTGGCGACGTTGGGGGCGATCTACAATCAACTGGAGAGATATGCCGAGGCGGAAGCGGTCTATAGCCGGGCGATTGAGTTGACGCCTACCTTTAGCGAGGCGAAAAACGGCTTGGCGATCGCTCAGTTGGGGCTAGGGGAATACGAGGCGGTGAGGGGCTTTGCCGGAGAAAAAATCGAGAGCCAGCCCGAGAGCGTGTTTGGATATTTGCTGATGGCCAAGGCATTCCACAAACAGTTTATCTATAACCAGGCTGAGAATTATTATAAAAAGGCGGTGGAGATTGAGCCGGCGAGCGTGGATGCTTTGAACAATCTGGGCAATTTATATATGGAGTGGGGCAGGCTGGACGAGGCGAGGCAAATGTTTGAGAAAGTGTTGGAACTGGATGGTGATTTGGCGGGAGTGAGGGCGAAGTTGGAGGGAATGTGATCGTAGATGGTAG
>CAYMQI010000063.1:0-1983 GCA_964392715.1 uncultured Pseudomonadales bacterium
CATGCGGATTCCTTGGAGCTGGAAAAGGCTTTCCTTTCAAGGGAGAGGGTTTCGGTTCTCAAGGAGGCTGATTCGCGCGTGATGCGCCTTGTGGAGGAGAAGGGGCTGGTGGATTGTGGGGATGAAATCAGGCGGGTGCGGGAGTTGATGGTGGAGTTTCATGGAGTGGGGGATAACAGTTTGGTGCGATTGGTGCGTTTTCTGGAGGAGGAGGGATTTGGGGTGGAGGTGATCAAGGGGACGAGGCGGGTGGATCCGGCCAAAGCCACGGGGCTGTCGATGGTGCGGGCGATGCGGGCGGCTTAGGTTCAAAGCGGTGGGGGATGGTCTTATTGTAGCGGCTGATTGTTTCTCAGGGTATACTGGATTGACACATCTGGGCCAGAGGGTTTTTGGTGGCCAGAAAATTAAGTTGATGGCCTAGATGGAGGTGGTAGTTAAGGTGAAACTTGCAACTAAACTGACTGTATTGATTGTGGGCTTATCGGTGAGCGCGTTTGTGGCCATTGCTTTGGTGGTTTATTCGACGACCCCAGCTGTGGTGGAGGAGTCGATTGGTAAACGGCAGACTTTGATAGCCAGGCAAACGATGGACAGGATTGATGAGAGGATGAATGGGGCGGTGGCTGACATCAGAGTGTTGGCTGAATCCCAAGCTGCTTCGGAATTGTTGCAGCAGCCGGTGTTACCGGAGGGAGAGATGGGTAGGCAGCTGGAGAGGCTCGCCTCTTACACCGGTCCTTGGAGTAGCGTCAAGCTAATTGATGAAGGCGGCAGGGTGGGTTATTCATCGCAGGCGGATGAGGTGGGCGGGGAGGTTGGTAGCCAAGAAGAAAGGCTGGCTGTGGCAGAGGCTGGAGCGGGCAGGGTTTATTACTCTGACTTGATATTTGGTGCCAACGGTGAGGAAACGGTGTTGTTTGCAGCGCCGGTGGTTGTCGGAGACCGAGTTGGTGCGCCGGTATTGGGGGTGGTATTGGGGCACTATGACTGGCAGTCGGTGATGGAGTTGATGGGCGATATCCACGGACGGGTGGTGCTGGCGGACAGCGAGGGACGGGTGATTGCCAGCAATTGGGCCTTGGTGAGCTTACCTGCCCAGATTGATTTGCCGGACGATCTACCAGGGGCGGGTACCAAGGGTGAGGCGGGGACGGATAAAAGTCGAGTTGATGGGGAGGAGGTACTGGTCGCTTATGTCAGGCAAGATGGTTATTTGGACTATGGTGGCAAGGGTTGGGTGTTGGTGCTGGAGGAACCAGTTAACGAGGTTTTGGCGTCGGCGACGGCGGCAGCGTTGAGATTGATCGGCTTGTTGACGCCGGTACTGGTGGTTGGGGTGGCGATAAATATTTGGTTGTCGAATAGACATATTATCGGGCCGATCAGGAAACTGACTGAGGCGGCCAGGGTGATTGCAGCTGGGGATTTGACCGGAAGAGTGAAGGTAAGGTTGGGCGATGAAATTGGCGAGTTGTCAGAGATGTTTAATAGCATGGTTGAGAAACTGTCGCAGTTGCAATCGGGGATGGAAAAGAAGGTGGCGGACAAGACGCGGGAGTTAGCCGAGGAAGAAGCGCGCCTTAGAATGATGCTGGAAACAGTCAAGGAGGGCATCGTCCTAAGCGACGAGCGGGGAAAACTGTTGGTGTTTAACCTGGGGATGCAGGCGTTGACTGGTTACAGTTGGCAAGAGGCAGATCAGGCAGATGACTTTAATGCCTCGATTAATCAGGGAGAGACGCAGGAACAGTTGTGGCAGCGGATGGAAAAACTGGGGGTGGGCAAGAGGCGGGAGCATGAAACCACCATCACCACCAGAGACGCACGGGAGAAGAGAGTGTTGGTATCGACGGTGTTGGTGGAGCACGAGGGCAGAAAGATGCTGTTATCGGTATTCTACGATGTTACTGGTTTGAAGACGGCAGAGGCAGAGTTGCGGCGGGAGAACGCGAGACTGACCGAGGCGCTACGATGGATTAT
>CAYMQI010000063.1:1993-6144 GCA_964392715.1 uncultured Pseudomonadales bacterium
GTTGGTGGCCCAATCGCGGCTGCTAGAAGAGGCAAGATCGGGGTTGAGTGTGGCCTTGGAGCAGGCCAAGAGTGAAGTGGATAAAACAAGTGCGGTATTGCAGAGCATTGGGGAAGGAGTGTTTGTGCTGGATGGGGAGAGGAAGATTGTGGTGGTGAACAAAGTGACTGAAGAACTGTCTGGTTACACCAAAGCCGAATTGGAGAGTAAGCGCTACGATGAGATGTTGAGTTTTGTGTTGGAAAGTACGGGTGAAAAAAGTACCAAGTTTATTGACCAGGTTTATATTGAAGGGCGAGTGGTGACCTCGGAGAATCATACTGCTTTGGTAAGGAAGGATGGCTCGAAAATTTTAGTGGCCCACAGCGCGGCCCCGTTGAAGGATCAAGAGGGAAAAATCGTTGGCTGTGTGGTGGTGCTTAGAGATGTATCCAAGGAAAGAGAGGTGGAGAGAATGAAGGACGAGTTTATTTCGATCGCCTCGCACCAACTGAGGACTCCGTTGACTGCCCTGAGGTGGGTGGCGGCCAGGTTGGCGAAGTCGGAGACGGGACCGCTTAACGAGAAACAGACGGGTTTGGTGGAGGATATCAGAAGTTCGGTATTGCGGCTTATTGATTTGGTGATTGCCCTGCTGAACATCAGCAGGATCGAGTCGGGCCGAATTATGGTGGAGCCGGAGGTGACCAATATGGCGGAATTGGCCAGGTCGGTGATTGATGAACTCGCCAGTAAATTTGAGGAGAGGAGGCAGGCGGTGGAGTTGGCGGCGGCGGCGGAATTGCCGGAGATTAGCATAGACCCCAAGTTGATTAGGCAAGTGATTTTGAACTTGTTGACCAATGCAAACAAATACTCAGCCGACGATAAGAAAGTGACGCTAGCAATTGAGAGGACTGGGGATGAATTGATGGTGAAGGTGGCCGACCAAGGAATAGGGATACCGGAGAAGGACCAAGGTAAAGTATTCCAAAAGTTTTTTAGAGCCGACAATGTGGCGTCGAAGGAGACGGAAGGGTCTGGTTTGGGGCTTTACTTGGCCAAGCAAGTGGTGGAGGCTTCGGGCGGAAAGATTGGTTTTGAGAGCAGGGAGAATGAGGGGAGCGTGTTTTGGTTTGCCTTGCCGCTATCTGGCAGTCAGGCTAAGGGAGGTGAGGTCAGGCTGACGGGCTAGGGCCCGGGGAGAGTTTTTCTTTGGCCAAACGAATGATGGTTTCCGGGTCGGTGTTGGCCTTAAGCAGGACATGATCGATGCCTTCGGGCAGGGCTACCGTGTCGAGGTTCGTCAGGACAATGATGGGGATTTTCCTGGTGAGGGTTTGTTTCAAATGATAGACGAATTCGATGCCGTCGAGCTTGGGCATGAGGATGTCGAGGATGATCAAGTCAACGTTTTTTTCCGTGGCCAGGGCCAGTCCGGCTTCTCCGTCTGGTGCAGAGAGGGTGGTAAAGCCGGCGGCGGCAAACTCTTCACTTAGAGTTTTGTTTAGTACGGGATCGTCTTCGATGATCAGGATGGTTGGCATGAGATTGGGTAGGACTACTTTAGCACGAGTTGGCTGGTTTGAGAAAGGTGCAGTCGGGGAAGTGGGGCATTGACCGAGGAATGAATTGTGGTAAATTGAGGGAGATGAAAAGCATTTTGGTAGTAGAGGACGATAGATTGCTCGGGCGCGAAATAGTGGAGGAGTTGACGCAAAATGGCTTTGCGCCAGTGTTGGCGCGCGATGGGGCAGAGGCGCTGGCGAGTTTAACAACAGGGAATTTTGGGTTGATATTTTTGGATATTATGTTGCCGGGAGATTTGGACGGGTTTGAGATTCTCAAGAGGTTGAAGGCTGACGAAAAGCTTGAAAATATACCGGTGATTATTTTGTCTAATTTGGGCCAGACCCAAGAGATTGACAGGGCGATGGATTTGGGGGCGAGGGATTATGTGGTCAAAGCCACGGTGGATCTGGACAGGCTGGCGGAGATTGCCAAGAAGCATTTGTCGCCCGCTTAGAGTAAAGGCCTGTTTTGGCAGTTTTGGCGGAGAGTATAATGGACGGTAAGTTGGTAATTGAGGAGGTAGGCATGTCGGTTGCGAAAGCCAAAAAAACGAAGACAACCAAAGATGAAAGTTTTAGGGTAAGCGGTGACCAACTGCTGGCCAAAGTCAAGGAACTGATTCACAGCGGGAATATCCGGGAGATCATGATTTCGGACAAGAGTGGCAAGACTTTGATTGTGTTGCCTTTGACTCTTGGGGTGGTAGGCGTTGTGTTGGCGCCGATGTTGGCTGCTGTTGGTGCCCTGGCGGCGTTGGTGACTGAGTGCACGATTACGGTGAAGAGGAAGAGTTAGAGTTAGTTTCTCCGATAAGCTTTGACTAGTTCTTGGTAGTGTTCTGCAATTTCTTCCGGAGAAGGGACGGGGGGCGGTTTGGGTTTGGAGATTTTTTGTTTCGCTTCCGGATCGGTGCCTGTTCGGCCTTGAAGTTCTTCTTTGGTGGGGATTTGCGACAAGTCAAGAAGTGAAGGTTGGATTAGTTTTTCTGACATAAGAGTTAGATATTTGGGGCTGATTATATGAAATTTTGTGAGTGGGTGCAAGGCTTGGCGGTGGACTAAAGGGTTGATGACTCATGGTTAATCCGTTGACAGTTTTAGTGAAAGTTGTTAGACTGCGGCGATGGTATGAAATTGTAGGAGGGTTTATGGAAAGGACGGCTTATTTTGGACCGTCGAAATTGCAGAGTCATAGTAGCCACATATTAGAAGCGTGGGCGGGGTGTGAATTTGACGTTTGTTTGGCAGAGGGTCAGGATTTGTCGGACGTGGTTGAAAATATAAGCTACAATGAAAAACTGATTGAGGGGTTGTTGGCGCGTTCGTGGACAATAGGTTTTGCTGGTTTAAAAATTAAGTTGCAGGCATTTGGTAGTCAAGGGGACGACAATGCTCGCGGTGTAGAGTTGAAAATAGATGAAGAAATGGCAGATACAGAGACTCCTAACAAATTAAGATTTAGGTGTCATTTAGCAGGGGTGGTTAGTATGACGCCAGTTAATGGTGTTTTGGTCTTTGAGACACAAAGTGGAGTGACTCTCGCGGTTGGCCCAGGTGATTTTAGGTTGTGGCAGTGAGAGATTGGCTGACGCTTGTAATGGTCATTGCCAACTTGCTACAATGGGTTGCAAAGAGGAAAGCTTGGGCCGATTATCGATTATTTTTTATGGCCTGGGCGGAAAAGTATGGCAGAAACAACTTCTCCCATGAAGGGTCTGGCTCAATTAGAGAGTGTGCTTGAGGAGTACTTGGTCAAGAAAGCGCCGGGTATACCGGCCAATATCAAGGAATTGATCGTTAAATTTGCTCCGTGGTTGACGATTATTGGAGTGGTTTTGGGTGTTCCAGCAGTGTTGACTGTGCTGGGGCTGGGGTCGATGATGTCGACCTTTGGCTTGGGCTACGGGGTCGGTTACGGGATGATGGGCGGCCTGGGGCTGACTTACTTTGTAGGTATAGCCTTTCTGGTGGCGACCATGGTACTTGAAGCTTTAGCGATCCCGGGCCTGATGAAACGGCAGATGAAGGGTTGGAGATTTATGTTTTACGCGGTGATAGTCAACGCCGTGAGCACCCTGGTGTCGTTTAATATCGTCGGCTTGATCCTGGGGACGCTTATAGGCATGTATGTTCTGTTCCAGGTGAAGAGTTACTACAAGTAATTTGGTAATGTAGATTGTTTGAAACCCCCGGCTCGAGCCGGGGGTTTTGGCGGAGGAGTGAGTTTACCTGGGGATTTGCTATAGTAGATCTAGTTTAAGTATGGGTGAGAGAAGGTGATGGGGAATGGGTGAAGGACTTAAAACATTGGACCCCGGAGCTTATTGGGCGTTTGTGTATGGTGTGATGGGTTTGAGAAAGTTAAATGAGGTAGAACCGAAGCCGGGTGAGGTGTTGAGTGCTATGGAAGAGGCGGTAGCCCGGATGCAGCAGTGTGGAAGGGCGGCAGAAACAGAAGACTTGGTTGCAGAACTTGTTAGAATTTCCAGGCTAGACTCGGCAAGATTGATGGCCTGGTTATGTCTTCTGGAAACTCATATGGGTAAAAGTGCATGAGGGGTTAGAGCAGTGGTATTTTGAGATCCCCGAAAAACTTAGGGA
>CAYMQI010000064.1:0-5981 GCA_964392715.1 uncultured Pseudomonadales bacterium
GGCAGTGCCACCGATCAAAACGTCGGGGTGTTGGTTTTTGGTAAAGAGGGCGCCGTTACTTTGGGCCCAGAAGATATTGGAGTCGGTGGCCACAGACGACCAGGAGAGGGTGCCGGTACCGTTACTGGTCAAGGCGTAGCCTGAGGCAGCGGCGTCTCCTGCCGGCCAGGTGTAAGTAACGGTATTTAACTGGGTAGTCCCGATGTTGGTGAGGTTACCGGAGGCGTCGATCCTTTGGGTACCGGCGGTGGATCCGGTGTAGAGACCGGTTTCAGCGTTAACAGTACCGGGAGCTCTAAAGTCACTGGGGATGGAGAGGGTAACGTCGCCGGTAGCAGCAGAAGCAGTGATTTGGTTACTAGTACCAGTAAGGGAGGCGACGTAGTTACCGGTAGTGTGGGTACCAAGGGTGACTTTACCCCAAGCGGGAGCGGTAGCGATGCCACCAGACAAGAGGACGTTGCCGGTGGCTACATCTGCAAGTTGAGCAAGAGTGGTGGCACCAGAGGCATAGAGGAGATCGCCAATGGTGTAGCTGGACAACCCTGTCCCACCCTGATCCACACCAACGGTACCGGTGGAGGTCAGAGTCTTACTACCATCGGTAAAGACGACCTTGCTCTCTGTAAGACCAGTGTCGGTGATGGAGGCGGCGGTTAAGCCATTCAAGTTGGCGGTACCGGAGGAGTTGACGAAATAGGTTTCGTTGGCGCCAAAGGCCAGACCGCGCGAGGACCTCAGATAAGTGGTGTCGCCTGTCAAGACTGAACTGTTGGGGAGGGTGAGGGTACTGGTGATTGAGGTGGCTTCTGCCAGGGTAATGGCGCCGGTAGTGGAGCCGCCCAAAGTGAGGGATTGGTTGGCGGTGGTAGCGAGGTTGCCGGTGGCGGTTAAATAGGCGGCGCCCGCAAGGCCGGCGGAGACTGAGGCGGTAGGGGTGCCGGAGTTGACATTTAAGACAGCGAACTTGGCGGATGAGGAAGCGGTGCCGCCGATGAGGAGGTCAACGGTGGAGTTTAAGGGCCGGAGGGTGCCGGAAGTTTGGTTCCAGTAGGCGGCGGTGACAGTGCCAGAGTCGTCATCGGTGCAGGAGATAACACCAGAGGCGTTGGCGGTGAGGGCGCCGCCGTTGGCGTTACTGGAACAATTGAGGGTGGAGATGACCAAGGAAGCGGCGGGAGAAAGGGTAAGATTGCCGGTGGTAGTGGAGAGAGTGTGGGCCCCGACGAAAGTGAGGTCGTCGCTAATGCCGACGGCGGTGTCGGTATTACTATAAATAGTAGGGTAGGTGCCATCGAGGCTAATGTAGAGGTCGGTGTTATCGGAACCGCTGCCTCCCACTAGAGTGATGAGGCCGTTGGTGGTGCCGATGCCGACAACTTCGGAGTTGGCGCCGGTGATAGTGCCGCCGCTAACTTGAAGAGTTTGGTCGATGGTGACGTTTCCTCCTTGGAAGTTGAAGAGATCGGCGGTGGTGTAGACGAGGCTACCGGTATCGCCGCTACCGGAGTAGAGGGCTAGCTGTGCGTTGGCAGTGGCGCCTTTGCCGATCCTGACTTTGTTGTCGGAGACGTCGACGGAGAAGGGTGAATCAAGGCCGGCGCCACCGATAGCAAGGTCGTCGGCGGTTTGGGTAAGATAAGTGATCGTTCCACCGTCGGTAAAGAGAGATTGGGTGCTGTTTAGGGCGTCGAGGATGGACACTTTGCCGCTAGGAAGAGAAGTGTGGGAGGAGTCGGATAGAGGTATGCCTGATCCAGTGTTGGAGTCGTCGAAAGTCAGGACGCCTGTCGCGGCCAGCGCTGCCTGGATAGTGAGGCTGCCGTTGATAGTGGTGTTGCCGTTTATCGAGGTGGGCTGGCCGATGGCGACTGGTTTGCTGGCATTGGGGTCGATGGTGAGGATGGCTTCATCGGCGTTGCCGGTCACCAGGAGTTTGGAGGCGTCGCCTTTGAGTTTGACGAGGAAGTTGGCGTCGATGACTTGGTCGGTGAAGACCAAAGCAAGGTCGGAGCTGGTGGTGTTGATGGTGCTGCCGTGGGTGTAGGCAGCTTGGAGGTCGCCGGATTCTTCGATCAAGTTCTCTATATCAGAATAGTGCTTGCCGTCGAGAAGGTCGGCGTTTAGATTGGTGACCACGGCGGTAGATTTGACGGTTAGGGGGGCTTTGGAGGTGGTCGTCGACTTGATCTGGTCGCCTTCGAGGTAGCCGGTGACGCCGAAGTTGTAGTTTTGGTCGATGATCTTGTCGAAACTGATGGCGGAGCCGGCGGAGGTGGTGATACCCAGGACGCGGCCGACGGCGGTGTTAATGGGATTGGTGGAATGGCCAAAGAGGTCTGCCAGCTTTTGTGATATAGGTTTATAGTAGTTTATATTAGTATGTTGTAAGTTATTGAAAGACCCAAAAAGTAGTAAAAATATCGTTACCGCGGCTAAAAACGAGATCACCCCCCGAGAGCGGGGGGTGAGTCTCTCAAAAAGAGAGGGTTTGATATGGATAGTTGGGGGTCCTCCGGTGTCGCTGAAAGTCTTGGGAGGGTTTTTAGATCGTAGATTGTAGATGGTAGATGGTAGATTGTCTGATTTTGTCTCTGATTTACCTGTTTCTACCAGGGCCGCCTGCGCTACAGTGGTTTCCGACAGACTGCCTATTCGGCCGTTTTCGGTACCGGTAGCTTCTGCGGCCAGGGGTAAGGGCGTTAAATGCCCAGAATTTCGGAGTTTTTGGAGGTTGTCTATGTCTGTGGGACTGAAGAGACGTTCTCCTTTGGGGTTTCTTTGGGCGTTGACGATTCCGGCTTGGTGCCAACGGCGGAGGGTTTTGATGGAGATACCTAAACGGGTGGCGGCGGCGGAGATGGGGAGGAGTTTATCGGTGATGGTTAAATGGTTTATGGTTTGAGAATCAAATGGCCCTATGTTTGGTGGCCCCGCCTGATCGTTGAGGCGTAAGCCACGGCCGGAAGCTTGAGCGGATAAAAGCTTGCCGTCCTGTGCCCTTTGATTTTGCTTGGAGCTTGGGAACCGCTTATTTTTTTGGTCTTTGAGGGCGAAGAGCTGTTGGTTGTCGTAGCGGCGCTGGTTTCGGGCGTTTCTGATGGGGGTGATGAGGCCATTTTCTTCCCAACGTCTGAGGGTTTTGGTGGAGACGCCGATAAACGCGGCGGCTTTGGCGATGGTGTAGAGCTTTGTGTTGGACAGGGTAGTCGTTAAAATTTAGTGATTAATAGTTGGGGATTAGGTAGCGATTGTGTGAAAACTTGGGATTACTGCAGGTGGGTGGACATTTCCTCTGGTTGGGTAGGACAGAATCGGAGTGTGCAACAATAATGTCAGGTTTGTGAAAAGGTGTCAAGCGCTGTTGTGAAGCAAGGGTAGATCGTAGAGGGTAGAGGGTAGAGGGTAGATCTTGGTACGTGACTGGTGGATTTGGTTGGCATGGCAAAATAGCCTGTTCGCGGTTAGGCTGGTTTTTTCGTTCAAACGAGAGTGATTTGTAGTCTACGTTCTACAGTCTACGATCTACAGTCTACGATCTAAAAACTATAATGGGTTATTCCATCCACGCGGCCAGATTTTGGTACCAGTCGACGTTGGCCCCACCCTCGACGTACTGTTGGTAGGTGGTGCCAGGGTGGGTAAAGCCCAGGTGGTTTTTTACTTTCTCGGTAGACATGGCCTGATCGAGGGAGTGAGAGGGCTGGCCGGTGACAAAGAAGGGGAAGGAACTATAGCGGTACTCGAGGAGCTCTTGAGGTGAGAGTTTGAGGATGTCGCGGTGGATGTATTTGGTGGACTCGAGGAGGTAGTCGTCGGTGTCGATGTGTTTGCTCTTGAAGCGGCCTTGGAAGAGGGTGCCGGATCTTTTGTGGCGCCTATTAAAGTACATCGAGTAGGCGGTGCCGACACGCTGCATGAGTTTGGCGATGGCGGCCGGATCTGTTTGCCAGAAAAGGAGATGGAAGCGGGTAGGTAAGAGCGAGTAGGAAAAGAGCTTGACGCGATCTTTGAAGAGTCCGGTAAAGGCAAGGCCCGTTCTTGAGAGGGCGGTTTGGGGTTTTGACTCGAGGGGTTTCAGGTAGTAAACGAGAGAATCGAGGAAGGTAGTGAAGTCTTGGTCGTCGTGGAAGATAACGCGGTTGTCGATGCCGTGGTTGACGACGTGGTAGTAAGTATTGGGCAGAAAAGTGTTTTTGCGTACAGGCATAAGTTAGATCCTAGATGGTAGATCGTAGAACGTAGATTGTAGATTGTAGATCTTAGATCTTAGATTCTCGAAATAATGTTAATAATTGCCAAGGTATCACTTTGGAAAATTGTTGTCAATGCCGGGGCTTGGTGGGAGGTCGGTTATCGAAGAGAGGTTGTCACTTTGAAATGATGTTGAGGTAGTTAACAGTAGGAATCTTTGACAAGAGGGGCTGGTGTGTAAGTTAAGTATTACCAGTGTTTGTGCCAGTTGCTTTTTAAGTTGTCGTTTAGTGTTTTTTGTTGATTACTGATGATTTTTTGTTGGAGTGAGGTAACTGTTTTATTTATGAGATAGTTGGTTTTGTTGATAAGTTCTATAAAAATTTCGAACGTAAGTTTATATTGGTTTTCTGGTTGGCCAGTAAATTCCCGTAATCTTTCCCTTATACTCCCGTAAGTAGAAGGATCTTTTCGTGAAATAGCTGGTGGATATGGTCGGTGTTGTGAGGGAGTGGGAATGCCCAGTGAGTTGAGTGTTGTGCCGGGCCTTGCCTCCATAATTTCGTCAGCGCGAAGGCGCTCTACGTCGCCGCGAACTTCTGCTAAAGAAGCTTGAGAGAAACCCAGAAAATCGAGATATTCTTTTGTGCTTGGCCTTGCCCAGCCTTCTTCGATGTTAGCTATTGTGGATCTGGCGGCGTCAAGGATCTGAGCTTTGGTGCGGGAGAATAGTGGTAGATTTTGGTATTTGACCGGAGGCAGGGACTCAAACCACAGTGTTAGCAAATCTCTTAGTAAATTGGCTGTCTGCCAAGAAGCTGAGGCTTTGTATCCAGTAACGGAAGCGGCTTGGCGAAGGGTTTTATTGAGTTGGGAAATATGAAATGGTGCATGAGGTGTTGTGTTACGGGAAGAAACGGGAGATTTGTGGGAAGATATGGGCCGACCTTGTGAGTCAAAACCAAGCTCTTTGAAGGTTTTTTCTATAAGGATTTGGGAAATTGATTTGTTGGACATGAAGTATCGTTGGTTTGTTATTGTGATAATTTTAGGGTAATTGTGGGAAGAGTGTAAAGGTATGAAAGGCTTGGGGGCGGCAAGCCCGGTGAGCTATTCCGTCTTTATTATCCACCAGTTGAACTCGATGTCCGTGTTGATGGGGGTGTCGATGGCGACGGTAAACCCTCCTCCGCATAAAGCTTCCATCTTCGCTGAAGCTTCGGTGGACAGGTCGGAAGGGCAGGTGAGGCCTGTTCTTTTGGCCCATTTTGAACTTACGTAAAGCACTTTGTTGTCGGTTGACGACGTCGGGGTGATGTAGATTAAGTCGGTGGCGGTGACGTTCTGGTTATAGAGGGTAACTTCGAGTTGACCAGACGGAAGGGTGGCGGTGCCGGTGGTGGCGTTGGTCTGGAAGGCGGTGCTCAAGAAGCCGGAGCTTGTGGCTAGGTTTTGGGTGGCGCCGGCGATGACGAGTTGGTTGGTCTTGAGCTGTTGGAATTTCCCAGAGCCTGAGGCGTCGATGCTGGCGGTGAGGTTGCCCTTGGGGTCGTAGACTTTGATAAGATCAGAAAACTCGGAATACTCAGAGTTGTCAGTAGGTCGGAAGGTCAGGGAACCGGAGATGGTGGCATTGGTAGATTGTAGATCGTAGATAGTGGATCTTAGAGCTGTAAATTGTCCATTCACTTTGAAATCTCCGTTGACGACTACCCCGCCTTGTTTATCAAGAGTCATCAGACCGGCCAGGAGATTTAAGTTGCCGCCGATCGGTTGGAGGAAGAGGG
>CAYMQI010000065.1:0-5861 GCA_964392715.1 uncultured Pseudomonadales bacterium
AGCCCCATCTTCCCTTTCACCTCATCCACCGTCGCTCGGGCTACCTTCCTCGCCTTCTCTGCACCCTCAGCAATCACCCGATCCACATAAGCTGGATCAGCCTCCAGCTGTTTCCTTCTCTCCTGAATCGGGGACAGCTCAGCAAAAATCGCCTCCGCCAGTTCCGTTTTCAACTCCCCATACCTAATTCCTTCGCCTTGGTACTGCCGTTCATACTCTTCCCGCCTACTCTTGCCCTCAAACAACTCCACAAACTTCAACAGGCTCTCCACCCCACCCTCGGTCGGCACGCTATCGCTTTTCCCCGAATCCGTCGGCGCCTTGGCCAACTTCGCCTTAATTGCTTCTAAATCATCCGTCAAGTTTATATAACTTCCCTCTACAGTTTTGCTCATCTTCCCTTCACCCGTCAAACTCGGCACATACTCGCCCGCCGTCGCAAACCGCACCGGCTCCGGAAAATCAATTCCATATGTCTCGTTCATACGCCTGGCAATCTCCCGCGCCACTTCCAAATGCGGCTCCTGGTCTATTCCCGTGGGTACCAAGCCAGACTTATACAACAAAATATCCGCCGCCATCAAAATCGGATAGTTAAGTAGCGCCATCGTTGCCTGATCCGGATACTGCTTCACTTTTTCTTTAAACGTAGGCAAATGCTGCATCCTGGCAATACTCATCACACTCGACAAATAAAAGGCAAGTTCAGCATGCTCGGCTACATCCGCCTGCAAAAACACCACCGACTTGCCCGGATCCAAACCCGCCGCCAAATAATCAATCACCACTTCCCGCCGGTTGTGCTTTAGCTCCTCCACCTTAAACGGTGTCGTAATTGCATGCACGTCAGCCACCATGAAATAAAGCTCGTGCTCGCCCTTTTCTTGAAGCTCCAACATGCCTTTGACCATCCCAAGGTAGTTACCAAGGTGCAGCCTCCCCGTGGCTCTGATTCCCGACAAAACTCTTTTTTTCATAATTACCTCTCGAAATATCACCTTATTATTTTACTGGTTATTTACGATTTTTCCAGGCAGTCTCTCTATCAATGTCAGGGCGACCTCTTCCATCCTATACTTTTTAAAAAAAATGGGCGTCACTACCACTGACTGTTTCAAACCCAATTTCTTCTTCTGTTGACTCGTCAAAGGCGCAAAATTCCTCAAGCTTGAATACTTAATTCCCAACCTCAACAACGTCTTTCTCATTACCTTCCCAACATACATATACACATCTACCCTTGGCAAATCTAACCCAGATATCTCAATTGTTCTAATTTTATCCACCAACTCATCCTCAGGGTACATGACCCTATCGCCCTCTGCAATCTCAACCGATAATGACCTCTGGGGCACCACGCTAATTAATGAACCACCTGGCGGCATAACCACCAATTTCGAAAAGCCTAGATGGGTCGCCACTCTTAGCTGCAATTCATTGGGCTCCTGAACCGTAATAGCACAAGTCGTACCTGATGCTTTAGTATTATGCACATCCAGCACCAAACCGAACTTCTTGAGTCTCAAAATTTGCTTCCTCGCCAACCTCTCCTCAAAACTCATCGGGCACAAAACGCCAAAACTCCTATTCAGATCAGTCTCCAAAAACCTAACCTTTTTTCTTACAGCTTCCCTATTAACTACCAAGCCGTTTATCCTCGCATCTTTATCAGCAATAAATACTCTTGCCAAGGCGATACCCGTCTGTTCGTTACCATGAACTCCACCCACCACCAAAATTTTCATCTTATTCATACGACTCTTCCAAAACTCTCGCACTTATTACTAGAGTGGGGTGATTAATGTATAGTTTCATCTCGCCTTCCTCATATTTTCCCTCTGGTTTATAATCCAAACTTACATCGGCCAACACTCTCAACACTTCGCGGTTCCCTCTCAACACCGATATTCCCTGCATTACTGCTGGGCACGAACCCCCCAACCTACCCGTTATATCGGTTATCCCCCCCACCATCTCACCTCTCGAATTCAAACCCTGCAAATAATCAAAACTAACCCTCGAAAATATTGGCTCAAAATACGAATATCTTCCCAAAAAGCTATTCCCCGCCATCACCGCCCGGCCATACCTATCCATCAACATTCCATCTCTCATTAAACCCTCCATTCCATCTCTAACAACATAAATTTCCGCCCCGATATATCTATTCCTTCCATCCTCAGGCGCGATGTCATTCTTTTGTTTCGCCACAAAACCATAAACACCCCCTGCCACTTTTAACACACCCACAGAAACCGTCATGCCGTCAAAAACATTTGACTCTAGCACTACTCCACTTTCCGAAATTTCCCTATCAGACATGGTCGACATCGCCGTAGACAACTCGCCAGTATCGCGTATCAAAAATTGGCCATGCCCATCAGAAGCCTCACTTACCTTTAGTCGCACCGTCTCGTTAAACGACTTCTCAAAACCCACAGCCACATCTCCTCTGCTAAAACAAGTAATGCCAGGCAACACTAAATCTGACACCGAGCATGCAAATTCCGCCGAATAAAATCTAGGCACTTTCAATGAGTTGGTCGAGTGCAAAATAGCCTTACCCACATGAGCCCGGTGTTCAACCGCCACCCCATAAAACGACTCATCATCACTCGCTCCTAAGATTTCGGCCTGTCGTTTAGTGACCGTCTTTGCAGGCACTAAATACAAGCTACCTTTGTCATAACTTCCACCATCACAACCCACATAATCTATTCCACAAAAGCCAGCTATGTCTCGAGCAACACGCCCATTTCTTTGTTCATAATAATTCCTAAATGGCATCTGTTTTGTGACACCATCAAGTACCAATCTTACTGCTTCTTTCATCTTAAACTCCAAAAATAAAAAAAAACCTCGCGGTTGCGAGGTGATCTCACACGAATTGAAACAAAAAATCACCAGCCCCGCGTACTATTCGCCAGCTCCCACCAATTCCTATTTGTAGTTACAACTTGATTCTTATTCATTTATTTCCCGTCTCTTAAACATCATCCTAATCTTTAACCTAATCATTGATTATTACATCAGCGTACTAGTACAAACAATTAGTTACCCAAACTTGTTATTTTATACATTCAAATCTCCCTCTCCCCAACTCTCTTGCGCCTCTCGTTACCGTGGCTATCCCTACTCCCAAATCTTCTGCAATTTGTCTCTGTGGTACGCCCTTTTTTAGTTTTTTAACTATCTGTAATCTCCTAATAATTTGCTTCATCTCAGCGGGGGTTAGTATCCCGACCAAAAAATCCTCCAGCAGGCTTTCTGATTTTAAAGCCTTGAGTTGCCCCACAAACTCCTCGTAATATCTTCTCTCGTCTCTACTTAATCTTTTTATCTGTAACAGCATACTAGTACAGTATACCATCGCTTAAACCAATGTCAACCCCTTACGCCAAAGGACGACGCCAAAGGACGGACCTCCCACGTCACGTTTAAATCTTTAACCAAAGTCTCCACAAGACACAAAAAACCTCCGTTTGGAGGCTTTTCTTGGTTGCGGGGCCAGGAGTTGAACCTGGTCTGTGAGATTATGAGCCTCACGTGCTACCGTACACTACCCCGCGCATTTAAGGCTATCAGTTTAACTCTCCAGAGGAGAAAAGTCAAAGCACTATACAACTCCATCTGATAAAATACACCTCATGCCAGTGTAGCTCAGTGGTTAGAGCAGGATCTTCATAAGGTCAAGGCCGGAGGTTCAAATCCTCCCACTGGCACCAAGTCGCAGCAAGCTGGTAAGGCCACTGTTGGTGGTGACAATCCCCCGCTGGCACCACTCCCCTAGACTTATAGTATTCACTTACCCCAAAATAAATTCCACCACTTCTGCCAGTTGGGTAGCCAAACCTCCTCCCCCACCCCTTCTCCCTTCTGCTGATCCTCTTGGTCTTTCAAATACTCTTGCGGCAATATCGCCACCATCTCTCCCGGCTTGACTAACCCCAGCTTATCCCTTATCATCAACTCCTCAAACTCTTGAGTATCCACCCTCTCTGCCATCCGCTTCAACCGTTCATTCTCTGCCCTCAAATCAGCAACTTTACCCTCCATCTCCTCCACTCGGTCATCCGACCCGGAAAAATCCATTAGGTTGCGCGACAAGGCCACCACCATATACACCGCCACCCCCAATATCACCAACGAACCTATCTTTCGCCTCGCCCTATATGTCATTGATTATAACCTCATAATATGATATTATAAGCCACCATTGAGACCGCCCTTGCCCGTTTCCCCCGCCCCAAACATCAGCTATTAGACCCAAAGCAAATGGATCATCAACCTAATTCTACCGCAACGCTTAAATCTTGCCACCAAAACTTCGTCGATTTCTTAAGAGAAAAAAACCGCGCTGGCGCCACCATTTTGGCTTACGGCAAAGACATCGACCAATTGGTCAACTTCGCCTCCAGACAAGAAATCGCCGACCCGTGCAAAATCACCGCACAGTTTATCGAGTCCTTCAAAACCTCGCTACGCGAGGACCAATACACCCCCAAATCCATCTCCAGAAAAATTAACTCCATCAAGTCATTTTTCCGCTTTTTAAAGTCAGAGGGTTTCATCTCCGACAACCCCGCCACCGACATCGCCCACCCCAAAGTCGAAGTCTCCCCACCCCGTATCCTCACCCAAATGGAGTACCGAGCCTTGAGGGACGCTTGCCGCCTGGACGAGCGCCTCTATGCCATCGTCGAAATTCTCCTGCAGACCGGCATCAGGATCAGCGAACTCGCCGGTCTTGAGATGGACGACGTCATCCAAGACTCTTCCAAGATCAAAATCAACTCCAAATATCCCCATGAAACCAGAAACATCCCCTTAAATAAATCGGCCGCCAAAAGCCTCGCTGCCTACTTGAAGCTCCGCCCCCGCACCAAAACCAAAAAGCTCTTTGTCACCAAAACCGGCCGACCTTTCCTCATCAGAAACATCAGGGCCGCCATCGACCGCTATTTCAATTTAGCCGGCATCAAAAACGCCAAGGTCAACGACCTTCGCCACACCTTTATCGCCGAGCAGTTGGCCGCCGGCACTCCTTTGGTCTACGTCTCCAAACTCGTCGGCCACAAACGCCTCACCACCACCGAAAAATACTTGAAATTCCTCGACAACCACCTAGAAAAAAACGAAGTAAAATTGCAGGAACTTTAATTTGACGAAATCCTCCGCAGTTTCCGGTTTGCAATACGGCGGAATACGCCGACAGTGCAAAATCGCGAAACGCAGGACGGACGAGGTCAAGTTACAAGAATTGTAACCTGACCAGTCCTCCGCAGCTTCTAGCGTAGTAGGGTTACTTCGTTACTTTTCTTCAGTCCATCCTCACCGGCTCGCTCGAGCACAACTTCACCCCTTCATACACCCGCATCTCACCTATCTCCTCATCCATCACCTCAACCGTAAATCCCTCATCGCTCTCCGCCGCCTCACTCTCCTCCTCCCGGCTCAAAAACTCATCCCAAAACGCCGCGTCCCCATCATCGCCAGAGAAAAACACCTGCTCGTCCTCTTCAAAAGCCCCCTCAAAAAGCAATCTTTTTTTGATCATCTTTAAACCCAAACACCTCTGGATGCTATAATAATTCCCGAGTCCATTAAAAATCATTCCCCCTTGAGAGTCAACCCTTCGATTACCCATATGAGGGGTCGGCAACCACTCAGGGTTGACCCTGAGCAATATCTCTTAACCTAGACGAAGGGTCAACACTCACCAAACCCAAAACCTCTTGCGCACCTAGCTCAACGGTAGAGCAGACGTCTTATACACGTCCGGTTCTAGGTTCGAATCCTAGGGTGCGCACCTCACAATCCACAAATCATTGCTGCCTCAAAAACTTCGCCTGCACACTATC
>CAYMQI010000066.1:0-5652 GCA_964392715.1 uncultured Pseudomonadales bacterium
GGCGTCGGCAACGTGAATAAAGGCGCGGGTTTGGGAGCCGTCGCCGATGATTTCCAGTGGATATTGGCCGGATATGATCCGCCTGGTTAGGTCGGGGATAACGTGGGCAAAACCCGGTTCTGGACCATAGTGGCTCTCACCCGGACCATAGATGTTGAAGAAACGGACGATGGTGTAGTTTAGGTCAAACTCTTGCCGGTAGGCACGGCAGAAGTATTCGCCCAGGAGCTTGGAAAAACCGTAGATGTTTTTGGGGGGCGGGGTGGTGTCTAGATCTGATTCTTGGTGGGGCCAAGATGTTGATTGTTGATAGACCATGGAGGAGGAGGAATAGATCATCCATTTGAGTTTGTGGTGAGCGGCGGCTTGGAAAGTGGAGGAGAGAATTAGAGCGTTACTTTTTAAGATCGTAGCAGGCTTGGCTGCCATATAGCCTACCGGCCCGATAAGTGCGGCTAAGTTGACGCAAATATCAACGCCGACAAAGGCTTGCTTGGTTTGATTGGAGTCACGAAGGTCGAGTTGAAGATAAGCGACGCCGGCAACTTTTTCCCGGGGAATGGCGGCGTCGGCAACGATGATTTGATATTTATTTTGAGAGCCAAGGGCTTGGGTGAGGCGGTGGCCGACAAAACCGGCGCCGCCGGTGATAAGAAGGCGCATGGTCATGACTGATGATTAATGATGGCCGGATGGTCAAAGATAATCCTGCCGGTGCCAAAAAGGTTCCAGATGTCGCAAATCTGAACCGATTTATGGCCCGTTTTGGCTTTGAGTTTATCGAGGCCTAAGTTTTTGAAGCGATCGTGGTTGGTGGCGATAATGATGATTTGGGCCTGGTCCAAGACCTCATCTAGCGGAAGTGAGTCGATGTAGGGGTCGTGGGCTTTGACCTTGGCCCCTTTGTTGCCGAGAATCTTGATAACTTTATAAGCGAGGGAGTCGCGGGGGTCGTCGCCGTTTTTCTTGAAAGCAAGGCCCAGGACGGCGATTTTTTTGTTCTCGAGCGAGCCGGAGGCGGCCAGGCGATTGATCAGATAGTTGGGAACGCGCTCGTTGATGCTCCAGGAAGTGGAAATGAGCTCGCTGTAGGGGAGGTCTTGAATTAGGAAAAAACCGTCCTTAAAGAGGCAGGGACCGGCGGAAAAGCCGGGAGCGGTAATGCCACCCCTGATATAGTCAGTGTTGGCCAAGCGCAATACCTCGTAGATGTCCCGGTGGTGGTGGTCGGCGATCATCATCAGCTCGTTGGCGAGGGCAAAATTGACATAGCGATACATGTTGCAGATCAGTTTGGCGATCTCGACGGAGCGGCTATCGGAGAGAAGAGTGGAAGGGGAGAGGGTGGCAAAAAAGGCTTGGGCCTTGGCGGCGCTCTGGGCGTCCAGCGTGCCAATTAACTGGGGGATCTTGGGCATTTCCTCGATGGTTTTGCCCTCAGCGGTTCTTTCGGGACAAAAAGCCAAGTAGAGGTCCCGGCCGACTTGGAAATTGGTTGTCCTTTCGATTAGGCGTTTGATCCTTTCGGTGGTGCCGGGGGCCAAAGTGCTTCTTAAGATGATGAGGGTCTTTGGCTTGATGGTTTGGCAAATATCAAGAATGGCCTGTTCGACTTGTTTGAAACTAGGATTCATGTAGGCGTTAACGGGGGTGCCCACAGTAATGATGACCACTTGGGCATCCTGGAGGGCGGTCGCGGGAGAATCGACGGCAAAAAAGGTTTTGCCCAAGGTTTCGTCTAAAACTTGCTGGGCACCTGCTTCTTTGAAAGGAAACTTGCCGGTGTTGATGTCGATTAACCGCTCCCGGTCGATGTCATAGCCCGTGACCCGGTGTTTTTTGTGGGCCAGGTAAAGAGCCAAGGGCAGGCCGACGCGGCCGAGGCCAAAGAGAGCAACGTTCATAAGGAAATGGTTATATGGTTTCGGCCAGGGGCCGACTGGGCTAGGTGGTTAATAGGTTATTTATCGCTCTTTGAGGTTAGTGGTGGCAGTTTTGGATGTTGAATTTTGGTTTTTGGATTCGGGCAACTGGTAGTTTTTGAGGGCCAGTGCCTGGACGAGCTTGGTGAGTTCGTGACGCAAGTTCTCGAGCATCACTGAAGTTCTAAACACCAGATAATAAAGGAGAATGATGGAGAGGTAAATGGCAATATCGACTCCCCGACCGGTGCCAAACTGGTCGGCGATTACGGTAGTATAGCTTGGGTCAATAACGGTAATGCCGACGACAAAAAATAAGCCCATCCAAAAAAGAAAAGCCGAGGAGCTAATAGAGCCGTCACGGGTGCGCAGATAAACGCGGGAAATGGCAAAGACTAAGATAAGGAGGAGGAGGACTTGGATGGGGGTGATCATCGAAAGAGGCGAAGGAGTAATTTGTAAATGATGTTGAGCGAGTTGGTGTGACTTTGACCTTTGGAACGCGAGTAATCAGTATAAATGATTTTGATGGGAACTTCAGCTAATTTTAACCCAAGTCGCTTGATTTCGGAAAAAAATTCGTTACTGACCTCCATACGGTCGGTTTTGATGACGATAGACTCCAGGGCGCGCCGGTTAAAACCCCTAAAACCTGAGAGGGAGTCGGTGGTTGGTTGGTTAAAGAGTAATTCAGTCAGTAAATTGCTGAGCATGATGATGATTTTTCTATCGAGGGGCAACTTGCCCTGGTGGGAAAGGGTGCGGCTGCCGATGACCACGTCGGCTTGGGAAGTGATCAAGGGCTGGAGTACCCGGTTGATATCCTCGGGGTCGTGTTGACCATCGGCATCGAGGGTGACGGCGAAGTCGTAGTGGTGATCTCGGGCGTAGGCAAGGCCAGTACCCAGAGCGCCGCCCAGGCCGCGATTTAAGAAGTGGCGGAGAACAAAGACCCCGGCTGTGCGAGCCATTTGGTAAGTGTCGTCGGTGGAGCCGTCGTCGATGACTAAGATAGCTGAATTGAGATGACCATTAAGGTGTTTTTTGATGTGGGTGATGGTGGTGGCGATGACGGGGGCTTCGTTGAAGGCTGGAATAATGATCAAGGTGCTCATGTTAGCTCATGAAAAATTCCGCGGTACGCTGCAAACCTTCTTCAAGGCTAACCTGCGGTTGCCAACCCAAAAGTTTTTGGGCTTTGGAGTAATCAAGACAGCTGGTTTGTTGTTCGCCGGCTTTGGCGGGGGCGTGGACGACTTGGGGCGTGGTGGGTAAAGTGGCCACGAGTTTATCGGTTAAAGCGTTGACGTTGGTCATGACAGCCGTGCCGATGTTGAGACTGCCTACTTGAGGAGAGTCGAGGGCCAGAAGATTGGCGTGGGCGACGTCGGCAACGTAGACAAAGTCCCGAGCCTGCTGGCCGTCACCATTGATGATTAGTTCCTGGCCGGCTTTGGCGCTATTATAGAAAATGGCGACGACGCCGGCTTCGCCGTGGGGGTTTTGGCGGGGGCCATAGACGTTGCCGTAGCGCAGCGCAAGGTAATTTAGATGGTGAGTGTGGTGATAAAAATATAGATAGTGTTCGACGGTAAGTTTAGCAATGCCGTAAGGAGAGACGGGCCAGGCGGGAAAATCTTCGGGGGTGGGAATGGTGTCAGTGTCGCCGTAGATGGCGCCGCCAGTAGAGGCGAAAATAACTTTTTTCACAGAAGAAAGAGATTTTAGGGATTCGAGTAGATTGAGGGAGCCAAGGATATTAATACTCGCGTCTAATTTGGGATCGTCGACCGAGACGCGGACGTTGATTTGGGCGGCGTGATGGTTGATCACTTCGGGCTTGAAGTTCTCGATGGTTGATTTGAGTTGAGAATCGTTAAGATCAAGCTCGACAAACTTAGCCTGTGGATTGATGTTTGCCTTGATTCCAGAAGACAAGTTGTCTAAGACCAAAACTTCGTGGCCAGCACCAATATAAATATCGACAATATGGGAACCAATAAAGCCGGCCCCACCCGTCACGAGTATTTTCATGCGACCCAGTAACCTCTGGTAAATAGTATGGTGTTGATGGCAAGTAGTATAACACTTACCAAGAGCCAAAATCGAAATAAAAGTTTGTTTTTGGTCTGGGCGAGGACGATAAAAGCCGGGAACAAAACCAAAACGTAGCGAGGCATACTGGAGAAGGTACCGGTTAAGGTGGGGGCGAGGAAGGCGAGGGCCGAAAAAATAATATAGGAGCGACGGGTGGTAAAGAAACCGCGAATCAAGAGCAAAAGAAAGGCGATGGAGGCGATAAATTCCTGGGAAATGGTGAAATAAAGCAAAGAGCTTCGGTCAACGGTAACGGCCATTTTGAAGTAGCGGTAGATGACTTGATAAAGCAGAATAATTTTGTCGCTTCTGCCGCCGCCGAAGGACGATTGGGCGTGCAGGAAATAAAGAGGGTCGTTAAAGTTGTGGTAGAGGTAGGCCATGTAGGCCAACATACCTAGGGCCGGTAGGAGCAGGGGCAAATAATGCCAGGGGCGGGCGCGTTCCTTTTTGGGGAGCTCACGATATTTTTCGTAGATGAGCGCCGGAATGAGAAAGATACCGACAATTCTGGTGGCTGAGGCCAGGGCGGCCAGGACCAAGCTTAAGCCTTGGCGGCGGCGGCGCAGCGCATAAAAACTGGTAACGACAAGAAGCAGAAATAAACTTTCACTATAGAAGCTGGCAAAGTAAAAAGAGGTGGGGAAGAGCGCCAGAACCAAGATGGTTTTGGCGGCGGTAGATGCGGGGTAATCGAGAGCGACCAATTTGTAGAGAAAATATAAGCAAAGAAAAAAGCTGGCGTGACTTATAAACAAGCCCGAGGCGAGGTGGTTGTTGAAGAGGAAGTTTAAGTAACGGATAGTCATGGGGTAGAGGGGGAAAAAGGCTTGGGTAAACTGGGCAAAGTAGCCTTCGCGGGCGATGCTTAAGTAATGGACGCCGTCAAAGTTGGCCCAAGACCAGAATAGTGGGTGGCCGTAAGGCTCTAAAAGGCTCTCGCGATAGGGAAAACGATCGCCAAAGGGAAACAGGGCCAGGCCGATGGCGGCGATCAAAGTCAAAAAAAACCGCCAAGAGATGAGTCTGATGAAGAGTTGTTTGGAGTTCATGGGCGATTGAGGACCTGTTGATAAACGCCGATAGTCCTGGCAGCGGTTTGCTCCCAGGAAAATTCTTGGGCCTGGATGAGGCCCAGACGGACTAGCTTGTCTTTTTGGGTCTTATTGAAGTTGATGGCTTGGGTGAGGGCCTGGAAGATCTTGTCTGAGGAAACGGGAGAAAAGTAAACGGCGGCGTCACCGGCGACTTCAGGCAGGGAAGAGGCACTGGAGCAGAGAACCGGAGTGCCCACTTGCATGGCTTCGAGCACGGGCAGGCCAAAACCTTCATAGAGTGAAGGTTGGATGTACCAATCGGCGGCGGAGTAGAAGGCAGAGAGTTCTCCAGCCGAGTTAAGGTGGATGAATTTGACCAGATCCGGTGAAGGGAGTTTGTCAAGCTCTCGTTTGATGGCCAAGACTTCGGGGATATTTTGGTCAAGAGAGGCGCGAGTGGCAATGACCAGTTGGAGGTGGTTTAACTTAGCGACGGCTTGGATGGTCGCGGGAAGATTTTTGTTGTAGTTGATGTCGCCCACGTAGGCGATAAAGCGGTCCTGTAAGTGGTGGTGTTGACGAAGGCGGGTTTGGGC
>CAYMQI010000067.1:0-5035 GCA_964392715.1 uncultured Pseudomonadales bacterium
GACTTGGTATTTGCACCCGGCCAAAACGATGCTGTTGAACGGCTCCAGAAAGCATCAAGGGCAGGTGCCCAGCAAACTGTCTTTACAAGAGGTAATAGATTTAATTAAAAGTGCAAAATGACCACGCCAAGCGTGGTGGAAAAATGAAAAATAACGGCTCAAAAGTTAAAACCGAAAAAGGGAAAGAGGAGTGCATTTTTTGCCAAATTGTGGCGGGGAAATTGGCCGCGACCAAAGTTTTTGAGGATGAGCGGTTTGTGGTGATCAATGATATTCACCCGAAAGCGCCGGTGCATGTGCTGATTATTCCCAAAAAACACGTGCCGACGGTCAACGAGCTGGAGGCGACCGATGAGGCGATGGTGGGGCGGATATTTACGCTGGCGGCTAAACTTGCTGGTGACTTGAAGATTGCTCAGGGTTATCAACTTCATGTAAATGTCGGCCAGCGCGCCGGCCAAGTGGTGTTTCATCTGCATGTGCACCTGACAGGCGGGTGGAGTAAACCACAGGAATTTCGGGGAGGAGGTGTTTTTTAGTGGCAACAATAATTCGAGCCAAAAAAGACGAAAGTCCAGATAGCTTGATCCGCCGTTTTAAAAAACAAGTGTTAGTCGATGAGGTTTTGACTTTGGTTAAGAAAAAAGATTACTACGTAAAACCGAGTCAAATCAGGAAAGAAAAGAAAAAAGAGATAGAACGGCTCAAAAAACGGGCCCGTAGATTGGGGCGATCGACTTTTTAATCGAGGTTTTTTATGTTGAAAGTTGATGTACTGGCCGACAGTAAATTTCCGGTGGACCGGAAAAATATCCGGGCGCGGGTGGCTAATTTATTGGCTAAATTTCGGATGCAGGGGGATGTTTACGTGTCGGTGCAGGTGGTGGGTGACCGGAAGATGCGGGGGTTGAACAAGAAATATAGAAAGCTTGACAGGACCACTGATGTGCTGTCATTTCCCACCAACGACCCAAGCCAAGACGTGGGGGATGAAGGGTTTGTGCAGGCCGAAGAGTTGGGGTTGGTGCTTGGTGATATTGTAGTCTCCTATCCACAGGCAGTAGTGCAAGCCAGTCAGAAGCAGAAACTGATCGACGACGTGGTGGGAGACTTGGTGGAGCATGCGATGCTGCATTTGTTGGGGATGCATCATGATTGAGCTTTGCTCAATTAGATAATTTTGTTTCCATTTTTTATTTCTTCTTTTGTAACCAAAAGAAGCAAAAGTTCGCGCCAACATGGTTCTTTCAGGGTAATTGTTCCCATGGCGCCGCGTCTAACGTCTTGTTTTTAGAGTCCCTGTCTTGTAATGTAGGAAACGATGACGAGTTTTTATCGAAAATACCGGCCGCAGTTGGTAGAGGAGTTGGATATAATCCCGGTGAGGGAATTTTTTGGGCGGGTACTGGCCTCGGGCAAGTTTGCCCATGCTTATTTGTTTGCCGGTCCCAAAGGTACGGGCAAGACGAGTGCGGCGCGGATTTTGGCGCGGGTATTAAATTGCGATAAAAACCAAGATGCCAAAGGCAAGCTTTGGGAGCCATGTGGGGAGTGCGAGTCGTGCAGGGCAATTGAGAGTGGCAGTAGTACGGCTGTGGTGGAGATCGATGCGGCCAGCAACAGGGGGATTGACGATATCCGCGCTTTGCGGGAGCGAGTGGGGTTGGTGCCCACCCAGGGCCGCTACAGCGTGTTTATTATCGATGAAGTGCATATGTTGACCCGCGAAGCGTTTAACGCTCTTCTAAAAACTTTGGAGGAGCCGCCAAAACACGTGGTGTTTTGTTTGTGCACTACTGAAGAGCATAAACTGCCGGAGACGATTGTGTCGCGTTGCACCAGGGTGGTGTACCGAAAAGCAGATAGCCAGGAACTCAAAAGAAGCCTAGCACGGGTGGTGGCAGGGGAGAAACTAAAGGTGGGCGATGAGGCTTTGGAGCTGATAGTCAAACGTGCGGAGGGGAGTTTTCGCGACGGAGTGAAAGTGTTGGAACAGCTGGCAAGTGGTGGGGAAATTACGGCCGAGCGGGTGAACCTGGAAGTGGGCTTGGGCAGAAGCGGGGCGGTAGAAAATTTGTACGGGTTGATCATAAAAGGTCGGGGCAAGGAGTCGCTGTCTGAGCTTTCCCGAATAATTGAGGGCGGAGCTGACGTGGTCAATTTGGCGCGAGCACTGTTGGAGACGGCGCGGGAACGGTTGATAGAAGAGGTGACAAAAAACGCAAAGGCGGATGCAAGGACGGTGACATTTGTGGAGGTATTCAGTAAGTGTTTTTCGCGGTTTGCCGACGTACCGATTGAGTCGCTACCTTTGGAGATGGCGATTGTGGAGTTTTGCCTAGAAGGACAGGATGGAGATGGGAAGAGTCAACGGGTGAGAAGTGTTGAGGTTAAAGGTGAGCCTGAGAAGGTAGTAGTTCAAAATGAAAAATTAAGAACTAATAATAACAATTCAAAACTCAAAAGTGAGAATGTAGACGAAGTAGAAACAAGTGTAACGGATAAGGTGATGGCGGCCGAAGATGAGGGGAAGAGAGTAGAGTTGGTGATGAGTGAAGTGCAGAGTCGGTGGGGGGAGTTGTTGGCGGGGGTGGCAGAGTTAAATCACGGTTTGGTGACCATCCTAAAAGGGGCAGAGGTGCGCGAGTGCTTGGGTAATAAGTTGACTTTGGGGGTCTCCTACAAATTTCATAAGGATCAGTTGGAACAAGAGAAATATTTGGCGATGGTGGAGCGGGCGGCAGAGCAAGTATTTGGCGGTCGGGTGCGCTTGGTGGTGGCGCTCTCGCCCAAGAGGCAAGTGAGTGCGGTCGAGGAGGCGGAGCACGAGAATATCGCGGTGGTGCCACCCGAGGATGAGGAACTGGCGGCGGCGGCTGAGGAAATTTTCGGGTAGGTTGTAATTTCTGAGCTTTCGTTTTTGATTTTGTCATCCTGGAGGGAGCGTAAGTGACCGATAGGATCTTTAGATTCTATCCATCCTTCGCTAAAGCTACGGATGACAGGCGCATCGCTCCAGAATGACAGTGTTATGGATCGTCTGGTGAAATTTGGGGAGTTTTTTGGTAGACTTCAGGAGTTTGACAAATCCGGACTGCGCACTATAAATTATAAAAATTAAGTAGCTTGGAGTAAATATGAATATGCTAGGCAAGTTAGGTGATTTGAAAAAATTGCGCGACCAGGCGGTGGCGATCCAGAAGCAGTTGCAGCAGGAAGAAATCACCATTGAAGAAGGAGATATCCGGGTGGTGATTTCCGGGGATCAGCAAATTAGGGAGTTTACAGTAAGCGGGATTACTTCGGAGGATGCGATCAAAGTGTTGAATAAAGCGATTAAGGAGAGCCAGAAAGTGGCGGCTAAAAAGTTGCAGGAAATGGGGGGTGGTTTGGGGGGAATGCTTGGAGGGGGGAATTAGATTATAGATCCTAGATCGTAGATGGAGAATGGTTAGAGAATGAATAAGTCACCTGTTGTTCCAAGATTTGAAAGGGTGATTGTGACCGGCTCGATTGCTTATGACCATATCATGAGCATGCCGGGGAAGTTCTCGGACCATATTATGCCCGACAAAATTCACATGCTCAATGTGAGTTTTTTTATGGAGAGTCTGCGTAAAGAATTTGGGGGAACGGGGGGAAATATTGCGTATTCGTTGGCGATGTTGGGAACTAAGACTGTGTTGTCTGGGGCAGTAGGAGATGATTTTGGGCCGTACGGGCAGCATTTAAGGAAAGTTGAAAATCTGGATGTTGCCGGAATTATAACTTTTGGCAAGCTAGCCACGGCACAGGGTTTTGTGATGACGGATAGAGACGATAATCAGATTTGGGGGTTTTATACTGGGGCTTTGAGAGAGACGGCCAAAGTGAAGATTGATAAGTTTTTGAAAAGGGGAGTACTGTTGGTGGTGGCGCCCAATGACGTGGCGGCGTCGATGAAATATGTGAAAGCGGCGATCAAAAAGGGTGTGCCTTATATGCTCGATCCGGCGTTTAATATTCCGCACTTTAGCGTGGCGGATTTAAAGTTGGCGGTTTCTGGTGCAGAAATTGTGATTGGCAATGATTACGAAATGGAACTAATAAAAAGAAGATTTAAGAATAGTGATTTAAGAATTAAGAATGAGCAAATTAGAATTACGACTTTAGGAGCAAAGGGGTCGGTGATTGAGCAAGGTGGCAAGAAGATCAAAGTGAGGGCGGCCAAAGTCAAGAAAGTGGTCGATCCGACCGGGGCGGGGGATGCCTACAGGGCGGGGTTTGTGGCGGGGTACGTCGAAGGACGGACCTTGGACGTATGCGGGCAAATGGGATCTGTGGCGGCGGCTTACACCGTGGAGAAATTGGGGACACAGACACATCATATGACTAAAGGCGGTTTTACAAAGAGTTATGGACAAAATTTCGGTGAAGGACTGAGATTGTAAATTGGTTGTTGCAAGCGGATTTTTTGTTTGATAGATTAATGACAATTAATAGTTACTAGCGTTTAGTGGCTAGGGTTTAGTTGATGGGGGAAATTTTATGCCAAAACTAGTTGAACATGATGTAGCGGATATCAGACTTGCCGATGAAGGAAAGCTAAAGATTGAGTGGGCGGCCAAGCAGATGCAGGTGTTGGAACAGATTGGGCAGAGATTTGCCAAAGAAAAGCCACTAAAGGGAGTGACTTTGGCTGCGTGCTTGCATGTAACGAGTGAGACGGCCAATTTGATGATTGCCCTGAAAGCGGGAGGGGCAAAGTTGGCTTTGTGTGCCAGTAATCCTTTAAGCACCCAAGATAGTGTGGCGGCGGCACTGGTCCGCGACTATGGGATCCGAACCTTTGCGATTAAAGGTGAGGATAGCAAAACTTACTACAAGCATTTGAATCGAGTTTTGGATTATCACCCCAATTTGACGATGGATGACGGGGCGGATTTGGTGGGCCTATTGCATGGGGCGCGCAAGAAACAACAAGCAGAAGTGATTGGTTCAAGTGAAGAGACGACGACGGGAGTAATTAGATTGCGGGCAATGGCCAAGGACGGGG
>CAYMQI010000067.1:5045-5621 GCA_964392715.1 uncultured Pseudomonadales bacterium
ATACGAAGCATTTATTTGATAATCGTTATGGCACGGGTCAATCGACGATTGATGGAATTTTGCGGGCGACGAATGTACTTTTGGCCGGCAAGACGTTTGTGGTGATTGGGTATGGCTTTTGTTCCCGGGGGATTGCCATGAGGGCCAAAGGCATGGGAGCCAATGTGCTGGTAACGGAAGTTAATCCAGTGCGGGCCTTGGAAGCGGGCATGGATGGTTTCCGGGTAATGAAGATGAGTGATGCGGTAAAGGTGGGTGACGTGTTTGTGACGGCCACGGGAGATAAACACACGATCTCGATGGAGCATATGCTCAAGATGAAGGACGGGGCGATTGTGGGTAATTCGGGTCACTTTGACGTGGAGATTGACGTGGCTAGTTTGAAGAAGAAAGCCAGAAAAATGCGGACAGTCAGACCGTTTTTGGACGAGTTTACTCTGCCTGGCAAAAAGAGGATTTACTTGATTGCAGATGGTAGATTGTTGAACTTGGGGGCGGCTGAAGGGCATCCGGCCGAGGTGATGGATATGAGCTTTGCCAACCAGGCGTTGGCGGCGGAGTTTTTGGTCCAGAATA
>CAYMQI010000068.1:0-2119 GCA_964392715.1 uncultured Pseudomonadales bacterium
GGGTACTTCCTGGGGAAGAAGTCCCGATACCAACGTTGCCATTACCACCGACATATAAGCCGGTAGTACCTTTGGGGGAGAGTTGGATGGGGCCGGTGGTGGTGCCTCCCAAGGTAAGAGGGGCCATGTTGGTAGTGGCCAGATTGCCTTCTCCGGTCAGGTAGGTTCTGACGCCCGCGGTGGTGCCGGAGATGGAAGCGGTGGGGGTACCCGTGTTGACATTGAGGAAGGCAAACTTAGCTGAGGCGGAGGCGTTGGAGCCGATCAGGACATCGAGGGTATCGTTGGTGGGAGAGATGGCGCCAGTACCTAGGCGCCAGTAGGAGACGGCCGAACCGGAGACGTCGGCGCTACAGGAGATAACGCCGGAAGCGTCGGCAGTGAGCTTGCCGGAGTTGCCAAGGCCGGTGCAGTCAAATCCGGTAAACACTAGGCTGGCGTTGGGGGTGAGGATGAGATTGCCGGTGGTCGATGAGAGAGTATTGCCGTTGATGTTGATGTTGTCGATGGTTGCGTTGGTGATGTTGGCGAGAACGCGGCTGGCATCGATGACTGAGGTGCCGCCGATAGACAGGGAGTTGGAGTTAAGGTCTCCGGTATTGTTAAAGTAGAAGGTGGTGCCGCCGCCCACGGAGAGGCCGGCGGAGGCTTGGGCGTAACCCGCGACGCCGGTTAAGGTGTTAGTGTTGGGGAGAGTGAGGGTACCATTGACGGTGAGGGCGCCGCTTCCTAGGGAGAGAAGGTCGGGATCGGCGGTCAAGCCGATCTGGCCGCCGTCGACAAACAGGTCGCCAGTGGCCAAGGTGAGGTTACCGTTATTGGCGAGGGTGAGGCGAGTGGTGGCGCCGGCAGAGGCGGTGAGGATGTCGTTACCACCAGTTTCGACAAGAGAAACAAGAGCGTTACCGGCGTAGGTACCGGTGACTTCGAGTTGGTGGTCGGGGGAGGCGGTGCCGATACCCAGCAGGTCATTGGTGGAATCGATGTAGAAGTTACCAGTGCTATCGTGTGCGATGGTGTTTGGATCACTCCAATAAGTGAGGTGGCCGGCGGCGCCAGAACCGTCGACGAGAGTGGCACCCCAGACACGAGTGTCGATGGTTCTTGATTGGACGGTACCGCTACTGTGGACAAGAACCGTGTCGGTTGAGCCTGCACCCAGGGAGTTGAGGATCAGGGTACCGGCTAGAGTGAGGGCGTTTAGATTGCCCGTGCCAGAGGAGTTGATGTAGTAAGTCTCATTGGCGCCAAAGGCAAGACCGCGGGAGGACCTAAGGTAGGTGGTGTCGCCGGTCAAGACTGAACTGTTGGGGAGGGTTAGTGTTCCCGTGGTCCCGACGTTGTCATTTAAGGAGAGGTCACCTGTGGAGTTGCTGATGGCTCCTTGTTGATTGAGGGTGGATTGGTGGGTGACGGCGCCGGAGGTGTTTAGGGTGCCGGCGATGGCGGTGTTGTCGGCCAGGCTGATGTAGCCTGATCCCGAGTTGAGGACGATGTTGCCGGTGCTACTGCCGCCGAGAGTCAAGGTGGCCATGTTGGTTGTGGCCAAGGTGCCTTCTCCGGTCAAGTAAGTCCTGACGCCCGCGGTGGTGCCGGAGATGCTGGCTGTTGGGGTGCCGCCGGAGACGTTTAAGAAAGCAAACTTGGCCGAGGCAGTGGCGTTGGTGCCGATCAAGACGTCGAAGGTATCATTGATGGGAGAAATTGCACCGCTATTTAAGCGCCAGTAAGCTGTGCCACCAGAGCCGCTGATGTCGTCGGAGCAGGAGACAACGCCGGAACCATTGGTGGTTAACTTGCCGCCGTTACCAAGGGCAGCACAGTTAAATCCGGTAAAGACGAGGCTGGCGTTGGGGGTGAGGATGAGGTTGCCGGTGGTCGATGAGAGAGTATTGCCGTTGATGTTGATGTTGTCGATGGTGGCGTTGGTGATGTTGGCGAGAACGCGGCTGGCATCGATGACTGAGGTGCCGCCGATAGACAGGGAGTTGGAGTTAAGGTCTCCGGTATTGTTAAAGTAGAAGGTGGTGCCGCCGCCCACGGAGAGGCCGGCGGAGGCTTGGGCGTAACCCGCGACGCCGGTTAAGGTGTTAGTGTTGGGGAGAGTGAGGGTACCATT
>CAYMQI010000068.1:2129-5604 GCA_964392715.1 uncultured Pseudomonadales bacterium
GGCTAGGGTGAGCCTGGTGGTGCTCGAGCTACTGGCGGAGAAGATAGGGCCGGAGTCTTGTTGCCTGACAATCAAGGCTGCTTGGCCTTTGGCGGGGGCGTCGATGGTGGTCTGGCCGGTGGCGGTGACGACAAAGCGGTTGGTCTGGGAGGAGCCGGAGGAGAGGGCGAGGAGGTTGCCCGTGTGGGCGTCGTTGCCGATGTAGCCGCCGATCAGGTTGCCGGCGGTTAAGTTGGCGTTGGTGATATTGAGGAAAGAATTGGTGGAGACGGCCGGGTCGGCGCCTTCGAAAGTGACGTTTAAGGAGCCGGTACCGTCTGGGTTGACGGTGATGTTGCCATTACTCCCGTTGGGGGTTTGCAGAGTGAGGGCGAGCCCTTCGATGGCGAAGGTACCGGAGGTGGACTGTAGAGTGGGAGAGGCTGAGCCCAAGACAATGTCCCCGGCGTTGTTCATGATGATGACGGTGTTTTCGACGGCCGAGGCGGAGGCCGGGTATCCCTGGAGGGTTTCGGTATTTAAGGCGTAGGCGACGGTGGCGATCTGTTGTCTGGGGTCGAGGGTTTCGCCGGCGACGGCGATTTCCATCCATACTCCGGTATTTTCGGTAAAGACGGAGGAGGTAATTTCGCTGCCGCAGTCGCTACCGATAATGGTGTTGAAGATGCCGTTTTGGTCCGGGTCGATCGAGCAGGTGCCGGTGGTGTAGAGCTGGTTGCCGACGGTGGCGGCGTCGAAGAGCTTGAAAACGACGTTCACGGCGGTGGTGATGGGGGTGCCGCCAGAGTCAGTGAGCCGGCCTTGGAAAGAGAGCTGGCGGGTTGGGCGAGTCAGGCTGGTGGGGTAGGCGTTGATGATGCTAAGGACGGGCCCTGTGAATTGTTTGTAACCAAAAAGCCCGAGAGCGGTGGTAAAGAGAATGAGGATGGCCAGGTGAAGATAGGGAGTGAGAGGATGGGAGTGATAGGTTTGGTAGAGAGAAGAGTTTTCGAGCTTGGACAAGGGAGAGCGGAGGAAAGCGGGCATTTTGGAGACGATGGGACTTGACTCCGCGGGGTCTTGGTGGAGCCAGTGAGTGAGAGTGAACTCCTTGACTCGGGATAACTTGAGGCGGCCAGAGGCACGGGCCCAATCCCGGAGGCGGTTGATGGAGGCGACTTTGCGTAGGATTGAGGCGTGGGTTTGGGTAGTGGTGTCCTCCAGATGAGAGATGTAATTTTTGGCGGTTTGTTGGTCGAGGAGGTGCTTTACTTGGCAAGCTGGGCAAGGTTGGGGTTGGCCAGAGGCGGACAAGCCTTGGTGGGGGCAATTGATTTGGGTGGGTTGGTCGGTGGCCCAGATCAAGAACTGATGGTTATCGCTTAGGTAGTTTTTGACGGTGGCGGGAGAAAGCTGCTCCCTAGTGAGAAAAGCTTCGAAGTCGGTCAAGAGTTGGTGGTGGAGGGACGAGGGGTCTTGGGTGTTTACGCCTGGCGCTATAGCTGGTGGGCTTAAGTTTATGTCGGTGCTGGTGAGGAAAGAGGCAAATTTCTTGAGGGAGGAGGCGGTACGGGCGATGGTGCTAGGGGGAAGGACGGATTTGATCAGGTGAGATTTATACAGATCGAGTGAGTTTAAGGTTGTATGATCGACATTCTGGAGGCGGCACCAAGAGAGGTATTTCCTGGTGTCGGCGGCGTAGTTCTTGGCTGAGACCGAGGAAAGACCTGATTGTTTGAGGTGTTGTTGAAACTGGTGAATGAGAACGTCAGGGTTTTGCATGGGCAGGTATTGTTGGAGGCAAAGTCTAAATGGTTAGATGGCTAGATGGTTTTATGGCCATAGAGAATAGAAGTTGCGGAAGGATGAAGATGTTGAGTTAAGAAGTTTGTGGCAAGGAGCTAAATCCTCATTTCTAAACTGGCTTCTTTACCCCAATCTTTAGCGGATCTCAATTGGTAATAAGGAAAAGGAAGAAGTAGGGGATGGCCAAACAGCTGACGATGGTGGCGATGTGGCCGATCTGCTCAACCAGAGCGTGGTGGCGGTTCGTGTGTTGGTGAGCGAAGCTAGATGGTAGATTGTAGACTGTGGATCGTAGGCGAAAGGTCATGGGTGATGAATGATTAATTGTTATTGCTGGTTAGATGGCTAAGGGTAATGGAGGGTAAGTTTTCATTGATTTTGGACTATTGCGAGGAAAAATGATTTCTGCAAGTGCGCTGATTCGTTTTCTCCCTGGATTAGATGGGTTTATACTTTGCATTTGTCTAGTTAAATATTACAGGTTAAGTCTTGATAAAGGCAAGTTGGAGTTTTTGAGAGACCAGAAACTTGAGGGAAATTGGGGTTTGGCTGAAAATGGCAAAATTGGCATTTTCACTACGGTCATAATGAATCTAAATATATCTTAGAGGTACAAGGAGAACAAGGGGTTTGGAGGCAGCTTACGGCTTGACTTAGGGCGATGTTGTGTTTATTATGATTATGTGATCTACAAATGAGACTAATTGCTGAGAAGCAAGATAAGGGTAAGGAAGCCAGTATTGAAGTTAGGTGAAGAAGTTGGCGTGACTTTTCAAACATCTGGCTTCTAAATTGGCCGTTAACTTCGACCCCGACCTGTTTATGAAGAAACTTAAGAGGCGATTACTATATGTGTTGGCGTATTCGCGGGGTGAGGGATTGGCGTCCCGGCAGCATGAGTTTTTGTCACTTCCGGAAATCTACTGGCGCTGTCCAGCTTTTGCCCAGAGCTCGGTGAGAACTGGCTTGAGCGAGCTCTTGGAGGAGGGATTGGTGCTGAAGATAATTAGGGGGAAAAGGAGTGTGTATAGGCTGACGTCTTTGGGGCATGACAGGATATTTGACCTTTTGGAGGGGTTTGGCGCGGCCTCCGCCTGGGACAAATGCTGGAAAGTGGTGGTTTTGAAGCAGGGGAGCCTTGATTTGGGGCGAGTGAGGAGGCTCTCCCGGGAGATGAAAAAGTTGAAAGCGGTGAGTTGGTCGCGGGGAGTGTGGCTGACGCCGCTTGCCATATCAGAAGATATCAAAAGGTCTATTTTTGGTATAGGGGCGGCGGGTGCAGTGGTGGTGTTTGAGACAAAAAAGTGGGTTTTGGGTGACGAAAAAGCGATGATTTTTGAGCTGTGGAAGCTAGACCAACTTGAGGAAAAACAGAAAAAGCTTATCAATCAGATACAAGGGCTGCTAACGGGTGTTCGATCGGCGAAAAGCCTGACAGACGGTGCAAAAGACGATTTCTTGGTGATTTTGGACCAGTGGTGGGGAATGATGAGGGGAAGGCCTGGTTTGCCGAAGAATTTACTACCTCCGGAGTGGCAGTATGACCAGGCGGAGAAGTTGGTGCGCCGCTTGTGTGCGAGCGTGCTGGAGCTAGAGCGGGAAGTTAGATCTTAGGTAGTAGATTGTAGACGTAGAAGGTGGACAATAAGATGTAGGAGATTTGAGGAGGAATCCTAGATCTACGTTCTAC
>CAYMQI010000069.1:0-2803 GCA_964392715.1 uncultured Pseudomonadales bacterium
AAAGTTTCCCCCTTTGTCCTTGAGGCTTTGGATAAAACGGTCTCTGAGGCACAATTGAAAAAACTAGAGCCGTTAGAAAGAATATCCCTATTTGAGGGAGCTGGGGAACAAAAAGAGCAAGTCAGGGCTGAGCCGCAAGTAATTAAACTTTCCCAAGCAGCAATTGATGATTATCAGACCTGTGCTTATAAATACCGCTACGTCCATGTATTGCGCTTGCCGATTTTGCGCCATCACGCCGTGATTTACGGCGCGGCTCTACATGAAGCGGTTGCTGCATTTTACAAAGCGAAAATGGCTAGCCGGAAAATGAGTCTAATCCAATTGCGCACTGTTTTTGAAAATGCCTGGATTAGCGAAGGGTTTTTATCCGCCGAGCATGAAGAAAGGCGGCTGCTTGAAGGCAAAAAAGTTTTGGAAGAGTTTTGGAGACGTGAAAAAGACTCTAAAGATATTCCGACTTTTGTAGAAAAAGAGTTTCGTTTTGGTCTTGGAGATACATTAATAAGAGGAAGGTTTGATCGGGTTGATGTAAAAGGTAAAAAGGTGAGAGTGATCGATTTTAAAAGCACGGAAAATCGTAATCAAGAGACACTTGCTAAAGACGCGGCAAAAAGCATCCAGTTAAAAGTCTATGCCCTGGCTTATCTCAAAAGTCAAAAAATAATTCCAGAATTTGTCGGTATTTATGATTTAGAGACTGGTTTGGTGGGTGGTTACAAACCAACAAAAGAACTTTTAACAAAAACAGAAAAAGAAATCGTCGAAACGGCTAAAAACATCCGGGAAAACCTGAAAGAAGACAAATTTCCCGCCAACCCAAAATATTTCGGCCGCGTTCCCGCTTGCACTTACTGCGCCTACAACTCGATTTGCCCGTTTTCTCTAACGCGAAAGTAAATATTTCGTTACCTTTTGCAAAAAAGGTAACACCAAAGTTGCCGCAAGACTACGCTAGCTGTTGGAGCTATGCAAAAAAGCCTCGTGACTTCCTCTGGAATTCCCTCGCTAACGCTTCGGTCAGTTCCAGTTTTCCCTTCGCTTTTTTGCAAGTCCAACCACGCCATGCTCGTATTGCGGAAGATTAAGATGATTAAGCAACAGCGGGGTGGGAGTTAAAGCCCGATACTTGATTTAGCTAGGCAGAAGTTGCCTAGCGCAGGATTCGAGGATACTTGAGGGATTAAGAGGCTCGTAAGCCCCGAGAGTAGAAGAGTCCTATAGGATTTGACTTTAGGGCTATTTTGTGATATAATTCTAACTGTATTTTAGGTTAATATTGCTACTTGGGAAGCTCCGCTTCCACTAGGAAAATAAGGAGAGAGAAATTTTGTGGCTTTTGATCTCCATACTATCGGACATAGTGTTGGGTTTAAAATCCATAACCACAACCTTCGAAAAAAGCCGGAAGGTCGATCCGGTGAGGGTTGTGAGTAAATGAAGGAGGCAGGAACATGAAAACGGGCGACATTTGCCCCTCCTGCTCACGTCTGATCGACGAGCAGGGCCACTGCCGCTGCTCTCGCTAACCACCCATGAGGGCCCTGTATGTTGCTTCGCCAGCGACCTCTACAGTAAAAAGAATAACTTCCCAAAGACCGCTTGGTAGCCGCCGTTGAGCGAGCCGTGACCCAAGTAAGTTTGGAGAAGTGTGGCGAGACCAAGGGAAACCTTGTGTCGAGGTTGGTAGCCTTTACGTTTGATGCGTAAATGCTGGATGGTGTATCCCATCGTAAGCTACCACCAATCTGCCTAATAGTAGCCAGGGACCTGGTCTCCCTCGACAGGCTCGGGATAAACGAAAAGGAGGTGATTAATAACCTTTATCCTGAGTCTATCGAAGGACGGCCAGATCTCTGGCTATTGAGCCGGAAAAGGAGAGATTTCCGAGCAGCCCTGCTTGATGTCCTGCTTGGCGGGCCTCCGATAATATCGGAGTCTCCTGCTCGAGGTTTTTAGTGCCAAACAGGAGGTTTGTTGTGGCACGGATTACGAAGGCCGCCGTTAAGGCCCCGCAGGCTGCGGGAGAGACCGTCCAACCGCCGGAGGGTGGTTTGGCGATTGCTACCGACGGCCAGGTACTGACCGCAAAGGTCTGCGCTGGCTGCGGTTGCAAGTTGCCATCAGGCTGGCCTCACCGTCACTGCGAAGCCTGCTACCAGCAATGGAAGCAGAAGCAGGAGGAGGCTCGCCTGCCGGAAGGCAAGACGTTGTGTGTACCGGGCGGGTCCAGGGTAAACCTTGCGGTTGGGTCGTCAACAAACGGCCCGATGGCAAGTCGGCACTCTGCAACCGCTGCGACGCCCGGCGGCTCATCATTGGAGCGACCCGCGCTCTGGAGGAGTTCGGGGAGTTTCGTGAGGAGGAGATCCCGGCGGAGCTGGATAAGCAGTTAGGAGAGGCGGAGGAACGCTTCGCTAACGGCCGCTTCATCCAAGCGGTGCAGGCAGCCCGGCGCCTCTTCGCCTTATTGGCGAAGATTGATGTCGAAACTGAACTGGCTTGTGTTGAGGAGGCAGAGCTTCCCGAGAGGGCCCGCGAGGTCTACGAGGAGGTGCTGGAAGCCTACGAGGCGGAGCGTTTCTTCGATGCCAAGCGTTCGCTCCAAAGGCTGGGTGAAATCCAGCAGATCGAGGCTGAATTCGCCAAAGTCGACGAGGCTCAACTGGGCCTCTATGCCCAGCAGGCTTACGGCGAGGCGAGGGCTGCCTTTGAGGCTGGTAAGCTCGACGAGGCTGGTGAGGCACTTGTACGAGTGTCTCACATCAACAGCCGTGAGAGCGAGCTCGCAGCCGAGAGGGAG
>CAYMQI010000069.1:2813-5416 GCA_964392715.1 uncultured Pseudomonadales bacterium
GGAGCCACAATAACCCTGACCGCAAGCGACAGCGTCGGCAGTACAACGCTGGTTGGCGGGACCGAATCCAACCCAAGGACTCGGGTCGCCACAGCCGCCGCTTCAACGACAGGTAGGAGGACTAGGAAAGGAGGTCCCCGATGATCGGGATCCACCTCTGACCCTAAGATCTTTGACATGCCTCTCTTGACACCTCCTTATTCCTGGAGAGGCCTATCAGGACCGGCAGAGGGAAGTCTATTCGGGAACGAATAGTCCGGTTGGCGTAGTGAAAATCTACCAGAAAGCTTCCCTCCAGAATCCTAACCACCATATAGGTGGTATTTTTGTTCCCAAAAATTGACAACAACAGAATTTGTGCTAATATTATAGGTTCAAACCCCGCTAAATCTGGCCGAAAGGAGCAGAGTAAATGTATGGCTAGACCACTGATTGACGAGGGGGTACTGCAAAGCGGCCTGATTTTGTGCAGAGGGGTAAAACTAAAACACGCGGTGGAATTTCGTCGAAGAGCCCGAGAGATTGCCGACCGCTACTTCCCGAAGGAGGCTAGCGAACCAACGAACTACTTCGGGATAACCTTCCGCTATGAGGATCGTAAAAGTAGAACGGTCACAGGCTTCCTTACCCGAAAAGAAAAACTCTTCGGCGAATATGGGAAGCCTACCCATGTTGCCTTGGTACGGTACCTAAGGAGGGGAAATCGGGTACTTGTCTCCTACCGCAATCTGACGCGGCAGGACCTCGCCTTCCTGGAAAAGGTACTGGCAAAAATCGGATTGGTTGTTGCTCCTGAAATCCAACCTAGTAAGCAGCTAACGGCACACTAGCCGTAACTAATTGGCTGAGAGAGTACAAGGTGGCGACTATCCTTGAAAAAGGAAAGAAGCCACCTTTTGTTTATTTCGCTTGACAGTTAAAAAAATCTGGTTGGTAGAAACAGAGCCTGCGCCCAAAGTTTATAATATTTGGTAAACGAACCGAGATACTCAACCTTTCTACCACCAAAGCCTTTTTTGAAAAGGGTGAAACCCTTCCAGCGTTTTGTTGTCGGTATCCTGGGATCGTAAATTCCTTCAAGATCGAAAGTGTAACAACCCTTTTTCTTTAAGAACTTTATTGCTTCCCACAAAAGTAGATAAGGCGCCATTACGTCTCGGTGAATGGGCAAAGAAGCAGCGTGATAATAGGATGCTACATAACTAAATGATTTATCTTCGTTCAATAATTTAGGTATTCCCTGCTCGCCATAGCCTGCGTCTTCAGGCGTTGGCAGGCGGGTCGCATCCTGCGTCGCTCTCGCTCCTAACAAACCCCTGTTTATGTATAAAAGCAATGTGGAAGCGAGAGGCTTTTCCTGGTAAAAAGCAGTGAGAATCGTTGCTGATTTTTCTTTTGAAAAAACTTTCCAGACAGCCTCTAATTCTTTTTTTGCTGGCCAAAACTTTTTTCGCTCTGCCGTTTCAAAATACAAGTTTTTAAATTGTTCAAAATCATTAGTTTCCTTTACGATTACCCCCCGTCGGCTAGCTAATCGAACACTATAGCGAGTATCTTTTTCCATATAGCGTAAAAGCTCTTCTTCAGATTTTGTCAGATCAATTTGAATAGTCGTGGTTGGGTTCAAGGACCAGCGATCTTTCGTAAACCCGTTCTCCTTCAATAAGGATAAGATTTTGTCGGTGTCGGTTTCTTTAGTTTCAATTTTTGGTTCAAGTTTGACTAAAAAGGCATTTTGGACTACAGCAACCTCTTCAATTTTTTTAAAAGGGATTGGCAGTGGTAATCGGGGAATTTTAATTACGGCGCCTAAGAAAGGTATTTTCCTAGTATAGGCGAAAGAATCAGAGGTTAGTTTTTCGAAAGTCCAACCAAGCTCTTGTAAGTATTTGCTCCAAAGCTTACTTTGCCGAATATCCACACCTTCATTCTACTTTAAAATATAAATTTCGACAAAGCGGGAGCTCCACCACCCGGATTTCACATCGTCAAATCCAAGATCAATTTTAGCCCCTTTAATCGCGCCACCAGTGTCGCCTGCCACAGCGACACCATAACCGGGGATGTAAAGTTTGGTGCCAAGGGGGATAACCTTTGGATCGACTGCCACTACCCCAAACCCAGTTGGTAAACCGCTGGCGGTTCTTTCGTTGCAGCCAGAGCAGTTTTTATCGTAACTAGTAGCAAAGACCCGTAACTTAGTGGAAAATGGTAGAATGCCGCCTTGTGTTTGCACAAAGCCTTGGTTTTCCAAAATTTCTTCTTCGCTTACCTCCTTAACTACCGGTGAATGGAAGGTTTGGATGAGCATCGGCGGGTTGAAAGCTTTTAAATAATTTAAACTAGATCGAAAAGCTAGAGCCGTGGTGGTATTAGGACCAGTAACAAGGTATAAAGAAACGGCCAATATAGCAAAGCCCCAGAGTTTGTAGGGGATTCTACCAGGAAGGAAATAAAAAAGCCCTCGAATTGCCGAGAGAAAATTAACCTCCGCCTGCCCTTGAGGTCTCATTCTGTTTAAATTTTAAAGGAAAGAAACAAATTAGTAAAGTTGACACGGAGTGTTAAAATGCTGCCTTAAAAAGCAATAACCGTGCTGAGTT
>CAYMQI010000070.1:0-5313 GCA_964392715.1 uncultured Pseudomonadales bacterium
GGAAATCATCGGCGACGGCTCCCAAACCCGCGCCTTTATTCACGTTGCCGACGCCATCACTGCTTTGGTAGCCATTCTCGACCACCAAGACAAAACTCAAAATCAAGACTTTAACATCGGCACCACCGACGAAATCACCATTCTCGATCTGGCCAAGAAAATCTGGCAGCTTTCAGGTGAGTCCAGGGCCTTCAAAACCAAAACCTTGCCGGAATTTGCCCACACCACCCAAAGACGAGTGCCCGACAACACCAAACTCACACAGTCAACCGGTTGGCAATCCAAAATTGATCTGGACACCGGCCTCCGGCAAGTAATCAAGGACCTCAAGGCCAAATCATGAAATTATTATTTATCGCCGAATCCTACCCCACCTCCGCCCAAGCTGACTTGACCGGCGGCGTCGAAGCCAGGGATTTTTACACCGCCTCCCGTTTGGCCCAGAATCACCAGGTTACCGTCATCACCGGGTCCAGAAAAGGCTACTCATCTCATCAAAATATAAACGGCGTTACCGTGATCCGCGTCGGTTTGGCTACCACCCATACCAAGCGGGAATCGCTCCCCGCCCGCTTAAGCTTTTCTTTCTTGGCTCTCCCCGCTGCTTTAAGACAAAACTTCGACTTGATTCAAGGATCCAATGTTATTACCGAGGCGATCACTTACTTAGTGGCCGCTCTCAAAAATAAACCCGCCGTCGCCGTCATTCCCGATATTTATATTGGTTCCTGGATCAAAAATACCAATCTGATAACCGGCCTAGTCGGTGAATTTATCGAAAGTATCGTCATCACTCGTCCCTGGGACCTGATCATCTCCTGGAGCGGCACCACCAAGGACAAACTCATTCTTTACCGCGCCAACCCCAAAATCATCAAAGTCATCGGCGCCGGGGTCGATACCGCGGCCATAGCGGCCCTCAAAGCGCCAAAATTTTCCCGCCCCACCATTACTTTTGCCGCTCGGTTGGTTAAATACAAACGTGCCCAGGATTTAATTTATGCCATTAACATCCTCAAAGACGATATTCCCGATATCCAAGCCAAAATTATCGGTATCGGTCCGGAATTAGACCAACTCAGACAACTTCGCCACCAACTCAAGCTGGCAGACTCAGTCGAATTCTTAGGCTTTATCAAAAAACACCAAGACGTCACGAAGACCATCAAACAGTCTCATTTATTTTGCCTGCCGTCGGTGGTCGAGGGTTTTGGCCTCGTCACCATCGAAGCCCTGGCTTGCTCTGTCCCCTACGTCAACTCCCGAATTCCCTCCACCCTTGAAGTCCCCCACCACTCCAAAGGCGGCCTGCTCTTTAACCCAAAAAGCCCGCAGGATCTGGCCCAACAAGCCAAAAAACTGCTCACCGACCCCAAGCTCTACCAATCCAAACAGCAGGAAGGTCAGGAACTTATCCGTCACTATTCCTGGGACAAGGTAGTCCGCCAAACCGAAAAAGCCTTTCAAGCCTTGCTCTAATATGATCAAACCTTTACACATTGCCATGCTCATCGATGCCTGGTTTCCCTTCTATGGCGGCGGCCAGGTTCACGTTGCCAATCTAAGTCTTGCCTTAACCAAATACCACCACTGCCAGGTAAAAATTTTTTACCCGAGCTCCTCTCATCTCGTGTTTCGCCTGCTTTGGTCACTCTACGTCATTCCCCAAGTGGCAGTTTATTCTCTTACCCACCCAATCGATATTATTCATTCCCACGGCTATATTCCCGGACTATCGAGTAAAATATTATCCCTGATATTGAACAAACCTTGTGTGCACACTGTCCATGGTAGCTCGCTTTTGGACCAGCAAGCCACTGGCCTCAAGGCATTAATGGAAAAGTACCTTTTAACCAAAATCCGCTACTCGGCTCAAATTACCGTCAGCGGCAATTTTCTGACCCATTCCAACGTCAACACTAACCTTCATATTATCCCCAACGGCGTCGACCTAAAAAATTTCGACAAAATAAAATCTCCCCAAAACAAATCACCCACCCTCATTTGGGTCGGCCGCCGCCAAGATCCCGTCAAAGGCTTTACTTATCTCCAACAAGCGCTGCTTGAGATTAAGCAAGCTATCCCCCATCTCAAAGTAGAAATAGTCTCCGACGGCAGGTTGCACGGCCAACAACTCATCAAGGCCTACAAACGCTCCCACGTCTTCGCCCTACCTTCACTCTCCGAAGGCCAACCCATTACTCTGCTGGAAGCCTGGGCCGCCAAACTCCCCGTCGTCGTCACTCGGGTAGGGGACAACCCCAACATGGTTCAAGACAACATCAACGGTTTCTTGGTGCCTCCCAAAAGTCCGAGACAACTCTCAGAAAAAATCATCTACCTGCTCACGCACCGCCCCCAAGCAGCCCTTATGGGCCTTGCTGGATACCGACTTGTCAGTCAACACTACACCTGGGATAAAGTCGCCGGGAAAACCTACCAAATTTATCAAACACTGCTAAAATAACTTCACCGGCCACCATTCGCAGTTCATTACTTTCTACTTCTTACTCATTATTTTTTAATTGTTACTACCCCTATGTCTTTATCAAAAAAATTACTCTCCATTCTTGCTTGTCCCGACGACAAAGCCCCGGTCAAGTATTCCAAAAAGGGCTCCAAAGAAACACTCAAATGCACCAAGTGCCACCGTGTCTTTGAAGTCAAGGCCGGCATTCCCATCATGCTTCCCAAAGAAGGGCTTTAGTTTCAGACATGTCCAGAATTAAAGTATTGGCGGTAGCCCAGGACTTGGACCCAAGCCACTTGGGCGGCGCCGAATCTCACCACGTTGAAGTTGTCAAAAGACTGGCTGATTCCGGTAAATTCGAGTTTGATGTTTTCGTCGGTCCCGACGCTTCCATCAAAAAAATCTGGACCAATAAACACGTCAGAGTTCATACTGTCACTTACCCCAAAATTACCAATCTCTACTCCTTCTCTTACCTTATCGCGGCCACCCCCAGGATCATTGTTTTCGCCCTCACCCACCACGTTGATTTAATTTTTGCCAAAGAAGTCTTCCCCTTGGGAATTATCTGCGCCGCTGTCAAACTCTTGATCAGGAAACCTCTCTACATCACCGCCCAAAACCCCAACAATTTCTCCGAGGAAATGATCCTCCAGGGACCACTCGCACCTCTGTTTCGTTTTTTTGCTTTTCCTGTGATTAGACTTTTAATCTCATTTGCCGCTCGCCTCTCCGATCTGACCGCTGGCATCAGCCGTTACTCAGCCTTTCAAGCTGCCAAATTCGGGGCCAAACACACTACCGTCATCCCCAACGGCGTCGACCCGTCCCTCTTTCCTCCCCACAAAAAACAACGGGGCAAACCTTTCCAAATTCTCTCCACTTCCAGTTTTATCCCGAGAAACGGTCTTGACGTCCTGGTCGAAGCTTTTGCGCTTCTGCCCCAAGGCCAATTTCATTTAACCCTAACCAGCGCCGGCCCTCTCCTTGAATCCATAAAAAATCTCGCCACCCAATTTAAAGTTTTCTCCAACATTACTTTTCTTGGTAAAGTAGACCCCGACCAAATTCCAGTACTTCTCTCCCAAGCCGACGTCTTTGTCCGCCCTTCCCGCGCCGAGGGCTTGGGCACCTCCTTTATCGAAGCCATGGCGGCTGGTCTGCCCATCATCGGCACTCCCGTTGGTGGTATTCCCGATTTCCTCACCCACCGCCAAACCGGACTCATGTCCAAGGTAGACGACCCCCAGTCCGTTGCCCGAAACATCTTGCTCCTCAAACATGACCCCAAACTTTACTCCTCCATCCGCCTAAATTCTCTGGCACTTATCAAACGTACCTACACTTGGGCCAAAATCAGCCAAGCCGTCGAAAGGGAATTTGTTAAACTAACTAAATGAAAATTTTAATAACCTCCCCTATCATTCCTCCTGAAATTGGGGGACCGGCAACATACGTAAGTCAACTGGCCGGATCCCTTGCCCGCAAACATGGGGTTACCATCATCACTTTCACCAAATCCCCCATCTCAATATCTGGAGTATATTTCGTTTCTATCCCTCAATTTAATTTTCCGCTCGGCTCCTTCTTCAGACAAGTTTCTCTTTTACTTCAACTCGCCAAACACCTACCTCAATCAGATTTAGTCTATTGTCAGGGCCCCATTGTAGTTGGGGTGGCCACCACTCTCGTTGCCAAACTTTTCCACAAACCCTTATTGTTGAAATTTGTTGGCGACATTCCCTGGGAGACCGCCCAGCTCAATCACCACACAAATAAATCCCTCGAAGGATTTTACCGATCACCCCTCACGTCAAAATACTCAATCCTCAACCGTTTTCAAGAATCGTCTCTGCATTTAGCCGATATCGTTATTACTCCTTCCAACTACCTCAAGACTTTTTTAACCAAACACCACGGCCTTAAACCCAATAAAATTACTGTTATCTCCAACGCCATATCCGTTAACAGCAACACCGTTTCCAAGCTGTCAAACCAACTTATCTACGTTGGCCGCCTTGTTCCCTGGAAAAACGTTGATCAAATCATTGAGGCAGTCTCTATTGCCCGCCGCCAAAAGCCGTGGAAACTACTGATTGTGGGTATCGGGCCCGACAAACCAAAACTTTTAGAAACAACCAAAAAACACCAAGCTTCATCCTGGGTCGAATTTGCTGGCGTACTCTCAAAACCAAAAACCCAGGAGCAAATAGCCAGGTCGCAAGGACTTATTCTCTATTCTCTCTACGAAGGCCAACCACATGTCATCATCGAAGCTCTCACCCTCGGTACCAAAGTTATCGCCAGTGACATCAAGCCAAATCGAGAAATTCTCCGCCAAAATGGTCAATATGCTCCCTTACATAGCCCAAATGCTCTTGCCACCCAAATCAAACTGTTAGATAATCATCCTCCTGCCCGCTCTCTTAAACTTTTTTCGTGGGCAGACCACCTTGCCCATCTTGAGAAACTCTTCCTGTCCGCGAAAAAATAACCGTCATCAATTCCCAAAACATGAAACGCCAGGTCCACCCTCTATTTATTTCGTTGGAAACGAACCTTCTTGAGCCCAAACAAGGCAACTCCCTAAACCGCCACAAACGCTACGCCAAAAGTTTTTCCCGGCTCGACATCATCGTCCTTACCACCCTCAAAGACGGCCTCTTTGTTCCCAAAAGATACGGCAACCTCTACCTTCGACCCACCAATTCCCGTTCCCGCTGGTTTTACCTCTTCGACGCCATCAAGATCATTGACTCTCTCCAGGCCAGACATAAAGTGGATTTGTTAAGCGCCCAAGACCCGTTTATTACCGGCCTTATCGGCCTCTTTGCTAAAGTTAA
>CAYMQI010000071.1:0-5222 GCA_964392715.1 uncultured Pseudomonadales bacterium
ATGATGAGGAAAAGTGGGGAGACAAGTTGATACAGGGTAGCGATTGTGGTTGGTATATGTTTGGAGAGTTTAGTGGTGTTAAGTGTTGTCAAGTAAGGTTCAATTTGGAGCTGTTGGGGGAGGAGACTACGCGATGGAATTTGGATAAGGCAATTAGTGATGTCAGGTATTTTTGGTTTTTCGGCCAAAATAAGTTTTTGGCCGAAGTGGTAGAAGTCCAGGGAGGCAGAAAATTTGTGGTAACGGAAAATAGAGCCGTGGGTAATGGATATAACTTTTGGTTGGATCCTGCGGTCCGGGAGCAGAGATTGATTTATGAGAGTAGGTGGGTGGTGTTGCCTCAGGAAGCGTTTAAGCCAGCTTGGGCTATTTGAGGGTGAGGTGGTGGTTCTGGGAGTCGAGGGTGAGTTTGTAGTGTTTCAAAAAGGAGAGGCCCAAGAGGCCGTCGATGCCGGTGTCGGTGAGGTCGGCGATGAGAATGGGGGCGTTTTCTTGAGTCCGGTCGAGGACGGTGAGCTCGTCGACGGCGGTTTGGTAGGCGCGAATGGTGCCCGAGGCAGTGGCGACGGTGATGGTCTTTCTCTGCGAGTTTAAGCCGAGGGCGGCGGCCAGGTCGTCGTCGAGGACGGTGATGGAGGCGCCGGTATCCAGGGCCAGGTGGACTTGGGTGGTAGCACCATGGTGGACCAGAGTGACGGGCAGGAGAATGTTGGGGGAATCGGGGTCAAAGGGAAACTTGACCGGCGGTTTGAGGCTTGCGACAAGGCCGGTCCAGAAGGAAGGGGAGAAGAAGGTGAACAATTTCTAATGACGAATTACTAATTTCTAATCAAACTCCAATGACTAATGGCTGAAAACTAAAAGCTAATAACTAAAAACGAAAAACTTCAACTAAAATCTTAAAACTGGTGGTGGATGATGGCTAAACTAAATCCTGGGGAGTTGTTTGCGTGTTCCTGTGTAGATAAAGGTAAAGTGTTTGGGCTTGGTTTTTTGGGTTTTTTTGACCAAATTTTCTCTGGATTTGTCCTGGGCCAGGGGAGTGATGTCGACAGCCGCGCCAAACTCGTCGGTTTCCTTGACCTCGGCCAGGACCCAGACGTTTTTGAATTTTTTCTTGAGAGAGGAGAGTTTCATGGTAGTGAAGGGAGAATGATGAAGGGTGAATGAGGAGTGATGGTTTGATTATAGCGCATTGTAGAAGTTGATAGAAATCTGGGGGGTTGACATATTGGATATGTAAATTAAAATTTACAGTGATGAACGCGATTTACGCCTTGATTAGCCTTAGCCTTATTTTCGTCCTTATTCACAGGGCGGCGGTAATGCTGGAGGAAAAAGCGTAAAGCCCGAATCAATAAGAAAGTTTTAACCCTCCAGCCGGAGGGTTTTTTGGTGAGAGAGGGCAAGATGGCGACATTTAAGGAGTTTGGGCATAGGGTATCACCAGCTCAAACTGGGGAATATAGACTCAATGAGGGATTGGAGTACCCGGAGGGAAGTGTGTTGTTGCGGGTACCTAGGGATTTTTTATGGGGAATTAAACCAAGAGAGGCATACTCAAGGGTGTCAAGAGTTAGGGTTGAAACGGGCTTGACATATGAGGGTGTAGCTTTTTTGGAAAAGCACCCGATTGTTGCGTGTGTTGTGCCAACGAATATAGGGTTGATGTTGCCTATATTGCAAGGTCATCATAGAGCTAGATACTCAGGTGGCTTTGGTATTGATGTTATACCGACTGCCGTTTGTAGCCTGGAAGTTGCAGCAGGGTTTTTTGATTGCGGGAGCACTGATTATTTGGAGAAAGAAATTTGGAGTGGTGTTGCTGTTTGTTGGATGAGCTTTATTAGTAGAGTGAGTGCTAATGGTGATTGCAGGAGGGTTTATGCCCCGATGAATTTGAGGGGAGTATTCTCGTTGGAGGAGCTTGTGTCTTCTCGGGTATTCCGGCCGTTTGATTGAATTTTTTAGTCGATCAGGGGAGAGTTGAGAGAGCGGTCGTAGTAGCGGTAAACCTGGTCGCTGGGGATGAGATTGTAGAAGAAACGGGCTTGGTCGTAGATGGCTTTGATGTTGTCTTGTGAAATAGTTTGAGTGAGTTTGAGGTAGGCAGTTTGGTTCTGGAGATTGAGGTTTAAGTTTTGGTTCCGGTTGTCGCCCCCAAGGTCGGTCTTCAAGTGTTCGAAACGGATGTTGGTGTTGGTGATGATGTGTTCGGCGTATAAGAAGTGGCGGATTTGGTCGTCGGTGAAGTCTTGGATTTTGGTTTTGCCTTGGAGAGCGGGATCGGTGACGGTGGCTTTGGCCCAGTTGTAGGCCTCGATCCAGGCCTGGGGGGTGTCGGAGGAGAGGCGGGAGAGGTAGATATAGTCGGTCTCTTGGTTGACGTGGGGGGGGAAGCGGCTGGCGATAAGTTGGTCGACGCCCAAGTTGGTGATGATGAAGATGCCGGCCAGGACGGCGGCGATTTCTAACAAATACCAAGGCCGGGGGCGGCGGGCGAGCTGTCTGGCGATGAGGATGAGGGTCAGGGCAAGAAGCACCAGCAAGAAAGCCGAGCCATAGACGCGGGAGCGGGTCAGGCCGTGGCTGTTGGCGTAGAGGAAAACGCGGCGGAAGATGGAGACGATGAAGACGGCGATCTCGGCAAGCAGGAGCAGGTTGACGCGCTGCTGGAGGAGGGGTTGGTGTTGTTTGGCCCGGTGGATGATAAAGCTTAAGCCGGCTGCCAAGTAAACAATGATCGAGACGAGGGTGAGTTCGCTAAAGCCGCGGCGGACGTACTGGGAGTAGGTGGCCACGCCAAATTGGGAAAGTTCGGTCTCGGGGACGGAGGCGAAGAGGTAGCGGAATTGGATGATGATAAAGGTGCCCAGAATAAAGGCGAGGCTGGCAGTGAGCATGGTCAGTTCAAAGCCGCCTTGGCTATGGGAGGGGTGGTTTAAGGGGGAGCTGAAGACGCGGCGGATACTTAAGAGGGTGATGGGGGTGAGGAAAGCGGTGAGGATAAGCGAACCGGCCAGACGCTGTGAGAGGGTGATGTGGGGGAGTTTGATGTTCAAGAGGTTTTCGATGAACTTGTTAAAGACGGGGTCGGCGGTGGTGAGGAGGACAGTGACGATGACGACGATGGGGACGGTAATGATGGCGCCGCGGATGAGGTGGGAGACGAGGTCATTTTGAAGTTTGGGGGGTTTGGGGCCTTTTTTGAGGAGGGCGACGAGGCGGGGGAGGGAGCGGTCGAGGGCGTTGATGGTGGAGGAGAAGTAGTGGCTTGCCAGGCTTGCCGGGATGAGAATGGCTTCGGAGGCGGCGCCAAAAGTGGAGTGTTCGAGGGCGGCCAGGTAGAGGGCAGCGGCGGTCAGACCGAGGTTGGTCCAGACGAGGATGACTTGATCGACGGGGCTACCTTTGAAGAGGGCAAGGGCAGCGGCGGCAAGGGCCAGGGTTTGGGCGAGGGCGGCCAGGCCAATGGGGGAGGTTAGTTGTTTGCCGGCGGCGTGGCGGAGGAAGGCGGCGTATTTGGGAAGGAACGCCAGGACGATAAAAGCCTGGCCAGCCGCGGTCAGGAGCAGAAAACCGGTGGTGCCCGGGTTAGGTAAGAAGTGAAAAAAGAGGGTGTTGTAGAGAAGGAGTGCCAGAATCAAAGCCAGAGCTTTGTAGAGCATAGAGGGTCATTATAGCAGAATTTAGGATTGGTTTGCTTTTTGGGAAGAGTTTTGGAGTTGGAGTTCCCCGATGGCGGTGGTGAGAATGGTAATGTTTGGCTCGTTGAAGCCGGGTCCACTGGTTATTGGACTGAAAGGAGTTTGGATTTGCTTGATACAGGGTGGTGTGATCCAGTATTGAGTGGTTTCTCCAGCGATCCTGATGGAAGGGTCGATGATGATCGCAGCTGTATGACTACTAGGTGAGAATTGGCAGTGCCGCAAGCGGGTAAGCAATGTACTGGCTTTACTTAAGGCAGAGAAGGGTGTAAGTTTGTCGTTTTGTTGTTGGTATAGAGCTTGGATAATGGGTCTTAAGGCTTGGGTGGAGAGTGAGCCTGTTGGAATGAGCTCGTTACTTGTGATAACATTGAAGAGAATTTGTCTTCTGACTTCGTCTAGTTGTGGTTTGTCGAAGCCTGTATATCCTGGCTTGCCTTTCATGGCTTCAATTGCTTGCCTATAGTCAATAGTGAAGATAATGTAGGCAAGGTCGAAGGGTATGGCGTTGCCGTTTTCGATTTTTCCTGGCCATAGTTGCATGTGTTTGGCCATGTCACAACAGATTTTTGGTGGTGTGGGGAAACGGAAAAGAGGGTCGCCTCTGTTGGAGCGGTAGGAAGCGGCGGCGGATTCTCTGGTGAAATTTACAACTTCTTGGAGCATGGCTGCATTATAGTCTATGGGTCAAAGTGGGGTAGTTGCGTGTGATGTGATTTGATACCAACGTCAAAGGACGGACCTTTGGCGTTAGCGGCGTTAGGAGTGGTGGTGGGCGCTGATGTGGTTTTGGCAGTAGGCGGTGGGGGGGTCGCAGTCTGGGCAGTAGCGGAAGTCGAGGTCGGGGTGGCTTGCGTCGGTCTTGAGGCAGACGGCGCACTTGTGGTGGTAGGGGGCGATGCTGCTGGCGATCTGGTGGTGGCGGTTTCTGGCGGTGAGCTTGGCGGAACCCATGAGGTTGCCGCTAAAGAAAAGGAAGAAGTTGGCAACGGAAATAAGGGAGGTAAGGCGCGCTGGCCCTGAACCAAAGATAATGCCGTAGGCAAAAAAGAGCCAGAGAAGATAGGCGATCCAGCGCAGTTTAATGGGCAGGAGGAAGAAGACGTACATGACATGGTCGGGGTGGACATAGGCATAAGCCAAAAGGATGGAGAGGAAGAGGTAAGTGTTGGTAAAGGTTAAGGCGGGGAAGATAAGGGCGGCGATAACGGTGGCGAGGGCGGCGGTGCCGATGTAGAGGTTGTAGCGGGCATCGCCCCAGTAGTGCTCGAGAGCGGTGCCAAAGTAGTAGAACATGAGAAAGAAAAAGGCGGCAAAGAAGTAGTTGGTCTCAACGGGGACAAAGAGGAAAGTGACGGCGCGCCAGAGCTGGCCGGAAAGGAGGGCGTGGCCGTTGAGGAGATAGTTTGAGAGTGATTGGGGCTTGATGGTGGTGGTGATAAGGGCCAAGAATTGGCCGGCCAAGAGGATAAGGGTGAGGTTGGGGATACTATAGCGGGAGAGTTTGGATTCGAG
>CAYMQI010000072.1:0-5141 GCA_964392715.1 uncultured Pseudomonadales bacterium
GACGAGGTAGTAGCATTAGCTACTTTGAGGAGGAAAAAATGGTTTGCAGCCAAAACCATATCGCTGCAGTCTCCTCTGGAGTTTATGAAACTGGTTCTATGCACAACCATTTGCCATACGCTATTGGCCATAAGCTATAATATCTCTATGTCCAGAAAAATTGCCCTCTTCCTAATTTCACTATTTGCCATTTGCTATTCGCCATTGGCTTATCCCACCCCCGTCTCTGCCCAAACCAGAGATTGGATCTCCATTGACACCAGGTGTGTCTACGACGGCGACGTCGCCACCATCGCCGGTCTTGAGTGTATCGTCGGGAACCTCCTAAACGTCGCCATCACCCTCATCGGCCTCAGTGTCTTTGCCATGCTCCTCCTGGGTGCCTTCCGCTTCCTCACCTCAGGGGGCGACCCCAAAGCCGTCGAAGCCGCCAAAGGCACCATTACCACCGCCATCCTCGGTCTAATTGTCGCCATCTCCGCCTGGTTTATCATCAACCTGATCGCCCAATTCACCGGCGCCACCCGCATCCTCAACTTCTCCACCAACATCGACAACCCTCCACAATGTCCAAGCGGCAATATGGGGCCAGACGGTCGTTGTGTTGGACTCTAACCCTCCACTCTCCAACTGGCTTTTCCACCATCCAAAAGTCCCTCCCGGGGTCTTCGCTCTACGCTATACGCTATAATTACCCCACCTATTACTTTCTCAAGTAAACTCTTGCCATGCGTCGTTTTCTCTTTATTACCAATTTTATTGCTTTCTCCCTGCTGATCATCCTTTTTCGCCAACTATCTCCCCTCACAGACTTTACCCACCCCCAACAAATAGCCGCCCAAACAGCCGATCCCCAATCCTGCAGTAAGTTAGGCATCAACACCGCCAAACAGTTTGAATACGCCGTTCCCTCCGGCGTCTTCTCCGGCCAAAGCCGCATGACCTTGGCTATGATTGCCAGCAGCCGCGACATCCAAGCCGCCATCCAGGCCATCGCCCAAAGCACCGACAACACCGTCGTCATTAGGCTTGGCGCCGGCCCCGGCTCCGACAATTTCACCGCCGGGCAATGGGCCATCATCTTAAACGATATCGCAACAAACTCTAGTGTCGCTGGTAAACACTTCTTCGCGACAGCCGGCCACAACGAACCAAACTGCGCCGAATACATTCCCCTAAGCCAAGAAAGACAATTTGTCCACACAGTCTCCACTGGAGTCAGCGCCTCCAATATCACCCTGATCACCGGCCAAATCGACTACTACTGCGGTGACGCCTCCAAACCACCCTACACCGACTATATCGCCAGCCTCGGCGCCATCGACAACATTAAATACGTCGCCCTCCCTTTCTACTCCGGCCCCGCTGGAGGTGTGGAAGCCACCATTACCGCCTTCAACGCTGCTGCCGACGCTGCTGCTGCCACCGGCCGCAACATCATCATCACCGAATCTGGTCCCCTCGACAACTCCATGGACAACTTCCTCAACGCCCTCCAAGTCCCCCTGGCCGACTCCAGGGTCGCGGGCATCCTCTTCTTCAACGCCAATACCGCCAGCGTCAATACCGATTCCAACTACGCCTACACCAAACCCTTCCACGACCCCTCCTGCTTAAGCGCCCTCTTTAACACCTGCACCGACCCCCAAAACGCCCTCCTTGCCTGCCAGACTTACAACCAGAACCACGAAAACTGCAAAGACTACGTCGTCGACCCAGATAATCCCTTGGGCAGCAACATCCCCACCGACTGCCTCACCATGAACATCACCCTCACCCAAATCTGGGAATACGAAAGCACCTGCACCGAAAGAAACGTCAACATCACCAGTAACGGCGACCAACAAGTTTGCTTCGAGGCCGGTGGCTGCGCCGGCCGCGGCACCGTTACTTTTTCCCAATCCCCCCAAAAAGTCGACCTCCTCACCGACGAAAATAGAAGTGGCGCAGCTTCGATAAACGACGACTATAATACCAAACTCCACTTGAAAGACGCCTTCGATCCTCTAAATACCGCTGCCGTTTACAAGCTCAACACCGACGAAACTAATTTCAACTTAACCAAGCGCTACTTAACCCGCCTGATTGAGTGCCAAAAGGACTTCAATCAACCCGGCTGCTACCTTCCCAAGCTCATCAAAGGTGACAAGGACATCCCCGAAGACGATTTTGCCTTCGGGATCGGCGGCCTCACCGGTCTCGAAGCCCTTACTCCCCAAAACTACACCACTAAACTAAGCCTGGAAAACTTAAAAACCTGGAACCAAATCGACCCCCACATCGTCATGCTCATGCCCGCTTTCCAAGTTACCTCGGTTGACGCCCCTCCGCCAGAAGAAGGTGTTTGGGGCGCCGTCAAAACCTTGCTCAATATCACCACCCCCTCACCCCCAATTGTCAGAATTAAGGAGTTCTACATGCTCATCGCCGGCCTCACTACCCCACCCGCCGTCGGCGTCAGTAGCGCCATCGTCAACACCACCTCCCCCCTTCTCCCCAAAAACCTCATTCAACAAAACCAACAAGCCTACACCAACTCTCTCCAAGGCTTTAGCCCCGAAACCTACTACAACGGTCCCCAAATCCAAGACGTCGGCGCTCTCGATGGCGTCACCGCCAAACTCTTCGCCGCCAAAGCCAACAAAGACAACCCCGCTTGTAACCTTGACCCCGACCCCGACCACTCCAACACCACTTACCACCAAGCCTTTGCCGGCCCAGTCGAATCTATCACCGACAAGCCCGAGACCCCCAGCTCCGGCCCTTCAGTTTTTGACTTTTTTATCAACCTCTTCAACCCCCAGCAACCAGCCCCCCAAGCCGGAAAAATCAAAATCTTCACCTACGCCCCCACGTACCATTCCCAAAACTACTTAAACCAACTCTACCAAATTTTCACCACCGCCGACCAACAAATCAAAGACCAACACGCCGTCGAGACCACCACCATTCAAGAGGGCCGGGAAGATTTCCAATCCACCAGCGTCGCCGGCCCCACCATCACCACCCCCGCCGACCCCAACGACCCCAACGCTCCCCAGGAAACCAAATCAGTTTCCTTTACCGCCGGCCAGCAAAACCCCGACGCCCCCACCTACTTCAAACTCGCTGGCCCCGCCTTCGTTAACTTAGCCATGCTCGTACCAGAAAAAGTCAGCACCATCGCCAGAAGTGCTCTCAACCGTTTCAGTTGTGCGTTCAGGGGCGAAAAACTCGCCGATTGTGACAACACCCAAAACCCCACCCCCACCACCCCCTCCGCCTGCTCCTTCACCGGCGGCCCACCAATTGAATCAACCGGCCTCAAAGACATCCTCGCCAAAGCCTCGGCCAAATTTAACGTCCCCGTCCAACTCGTCGTCGCCATGATCCAAGGCGAAAACTGCCGCACCGCCAGCGGCACCAGAAACATCTGCCAACAAACAGACACTTTCTTCTCCCAAAACAACTTCCTAAGCCCAGGAGTCGAGTACCCCTACTCCACCGGCTGCGGCACTCCCAGCTCCGGCACCGACGCCGCCATGAACGGTAAATACAAAGGCATCATCGAACTCTTCGAATTTGCCCACTCCGCCAGCGGTTGGGGCAAATTCAGAGACCCGCAATATAAAAACGTCTGCAGCATCAACGACGCCATCTACGCCATCGCCAACGTCCTGGCCGACGCCTACCAGCAAGACCAAGGCTCCAGGCCACAAACCCCCAACTGGACCCGAGCCCAGGTCGACAACGCCATGGTCTACTGGGTCACCGGCGTTGGCGGCCTCAAAGGTTGTGCCACCACCAAAGACGACTTACCCCAGGATGGCTTCCGCGGCGTCTGGGATCAGCAAACCAGAGACACCGCCTTCGGCATCATCAATAGCATCTACTGCCCCTACCTCGACGGCTACTACGACCCCAATTCATCTCTCTACATCAACTCAACCTGCAATTAATTTTCGCTCAATCTCCATCTTCAAGCCATGATAAAATCATCCTGATATGAAACAGAAGCTCCTTTCACTATTTTTTACCCTTTCCCTCTTGGCTTTCTCCAGCCTCACCCAAGCCAGCCCCACCCAAGCCCAACTCGACAACAGTTGCACCCCGATTCTTTCCCAACCCCGATCTGGCACCACCTACATCAATGGCAGGGACAACATCATCTTCTCTTCAAACAACGTCGTATACAACAACGCCCCCGCCACCGCCGACACAAACAGTTCTTTCTACATCCACATCAACCGCATCAACACCGCCTGGGAGGAAAACGTCGAAATCATCGCCAGCAACCTCCAAAACGGCGTCCTCCAACCCATCGACATCACCACATATATACAAGATCTCAACACTTGGGGTTTTGCAGAACCTCTTGGCGAAAACGTCGGCTACACCGTCGAACTCGTCAAAACCACTGACTGGCCCGGACCACACATCTCCGTCTGTGGCAACAATATCTACTTCCAAAACCCCACCCCCTACTCTTGCGGCACCCCTTCAGTCAACGTCACCAAAACCGGCAACCGCATCAATCTAAACATCAGCATGAGCGACGCCAACACCAACCCATCCATCCAAACTTACTACGCCAGCATTGTGCCCTCAGTCCCCAACTCTGAAGGAGAACTCCCTTATTGGCGCAATTCTCCCCTCCAACACACCGGCAACAACTGGCAAACTGTCTGGACCGATAGCTTCAAAAATGGCGACTATAATCTCCTTATCACGGACGGCCAGCTCGACTTTCTATTCACTTATCCAACCTCAACATACAGAGGCTGCGTAGTTCCTTTTCCCATCAATCTAGACGCAGCTCCAGAAGTCAACCCCGAAAACCTTAACGACCAATTCACCACCAATTCAGACGAGGCCTTCTCAGGCGCTGGCAACATCTGTTCCCAAATCCCCTCCTCCAACGCCAAACAGGTCCGGGCTTGCTGCCTCTGCCTCACCGGCTCCATCGACAACTGCAACCAAAACTACAACAGCTCGGTCGGGCCCAAAGGCATCTGGACCGCCGTCGGCTGCATCAAAACAGACACCTCAAGCATTGTCGCCTCCATTGTCAAACTCGCCGTTGGCCTGGCTGGCGGCATCGCCCTCCTCCTTATCCTCCTTGGTGCCTTCCAAATCACCACCTCCGCCAGCAACCCAGAAAA
>CAYMQI010000073.1:0-5048 GCA_964392715.1 uncultured Pseudomonadales bacterium
TTTTTGATCATACTCTTTTATTTCGTGCAAAAATAAAACCCATTCTTTTGTCAAACTTTGATGGAAATATTTGTACTCCAAAACCATTCTCTCGTAGTTGCGTTTCCAGGGCTTTGTAATGAAGACCGCCGTAATTATGATATTCCATGATTACATATTTAATACGGGCAAAATCCGCCGGCATACAGGCGGAGAAAACATCGTATTCCCCTCCCTCAATATCCATTTTTAGTAAGTCCACTCGCTGCACCAAAAAATCGGCAAGCCTCCTCGTCTCCACTGTCAACTCCAGGCTCTCCTGCCGCCCATTCCAGGCCCCTTTATGCATTCCCGCCGTCGAATACCACTGCCAAGCGCTCGCGTCCAAATAAAACTTCTCTCGGCCCGCCCGGTCAGACAACGCCACCGGCTCGATCACCACTCCTTCCAGTTGGTTTTCAAACACATTTTTTTGCAGTAGCGGCAACACTTTGGAGTTGGGCTCAATCGCCAAGATCTCCGCCCCCGGCGCCAACGACTTAAAATAAAGCACCGATAAACCAATATGCGCCCCCGCGTCTATTATGTAGGGCTTATCCGTCTCGAACTCAGCGTAATACTCATGATTGCCAAACACCTCCCGCCTTAGCCTGTGAAACTCTTCGCGGTTATCGTAGTAAACTCTAAACTTGCCAATCTTAGTCGAATCCATAGCCCTATTCTAAACCATCGCCAGCATCAATGCCCCTTGACAGCGGCCAACTAGCAAAGCAAACTATTACAACTTATGCCCAAAGCCCTCATTGCCTGCGTAGTGACTTCTACCCTGTTTTTGTCAGGCTGCACTCAATCGCAAATTGGTAACTTCACCCCCACTTCTTCGCCCGAGTCCGCCCCCCCGCCGGCCGCTTTTGCCGCCGACCTGGACACCACCCCGGTTAGTTATACCAACACCACCAACTGGTCCAAGTTCTCCTTCCCCACTTTTGCCCTGTTCCTACCCAAAGACTTCCAAGTCACCGGCCTCGGCCCCGACCATTCGCCGGTTACCTTGACCAACTTCGCCGCCAACCCCGACCGGCCTTACCAACCCGACTCCGACCACAACCACTTCTTCCTCACCATCACTCTCTCCCACTCTCTGGCCACCATTGCCAGGGGCGATACCACCGCCGGCTTACCGGCCCAAACTGTCACTCAGGACGACCACACCATCATCACCCTAGTCAACGCCGCCCAAAATCTCACCTACACTCTCGATTTTGCCTATGATTTCACCTCCCAAAAAGACCTCATCGACCGCATCCTCCCCACCCTCGAGTTTAATACTCGCTCCTCTCTTTAAGTTTCTTTAATTTCCCGTAATCACTACTGACTAAAATCAAGTCCCAATCCATAGGCTATCTCCCATCTAGTTCTACCATCTACGACCCGAGGTCTAAGATCTAATGCGTTCTTTGCGCCACCTGCCCGCTATCCGTCACTCTCCGCAATGGCGAGGGATCAAGCGCCTGCAACTCCTGCACCGTTGCCACCCCCCGAAACACCATCGCTAGCACCAAATCCTCGAGCAAAAAATATATATTGGCCGCCACCGTCGGTTTAATATGAGTGATAAAGCTCTTCAAAGCTTTGGTCGTCTCCCCTTCCACAAACGCCGGCACCCCCAAAGGCAACATTTTCCCGTCCTGGTACTTGGTCCGCGCGCTGGCCTCCCCCCCATAAGGCTTGAACCACTCCCCCACGCGGTTTACCAAATACAGTAAACCTCCTGGCGATTCAATCGTTCCTCCGGCCGCAATTCTACTTACCCCTATCCCCGTTGCCCCCAACAACAAAGTCGTCCCCACGTGTTCACTGGCCCCGCCTTCGACTATTACCGGTATGCCCACTTCCCCCCGCATCCGCCACAACAAGTTGGGCCAATCCACCACGCTGCCCGATCTTACCGCCGTAATGCACCTGCCTCCACCGCCAATACCCACATACAAGCCGTCTGCCCCCGCCTCTTCCAGTCTCTTAGCTTGATCCACACTCGCCACTTGCCCGGCGAAAATTTCAATCCTGTCTCCGTAAACCCCCCTCATCTTCTTCACCATCTCCAACACTCCCGTCCCCGGCTCCGGCGAGTAGATCCGGAAACACCGTACTCCCACTTCATAAAGCGCCCTCACCCGGGCCAGGCCGGTCAAAAGCTCCGGCTCCACTACCCCCATTACATTTGCCCGCCAGCGCTTCAGTAATGCCCGGGCGTCGCTTCTGCCATCCAACAGCGCTTCCGTGCGCATAAATTCAAACGTCGCCACCACCAAATCCACTTGCCGCACCACCTCCGAAAACACGCCGTTCCTGGGCACCCCCGCCAACCCATGGCACATCGCCATCGTCGAGAGCGCCGCCGGCGCCCCAAACACATCCGGCATCGCCCCGGAGGCAAACGGGATCCGCACCTTTTTCCCGAGGGTAACGAACGTCCCTGCCAATAACAACTTCCTCCTCGACCTCCTCGGTTTATCAGTGCCCATCACCACCGCTCCCACGTCTCCCAACGCCACCGCTTCGCCATTGTTACTGGTATAATCCATAATTGAACTGGTCACTTTGGACGGCGGCACAAAAGGACGGGCCTCCAACTTCTCCATTACCGCTATCCTCTCCGGATGATTAAACAACTCAAGCATCAATCGCCGCACCCGCACCACCCCCCACAACTCCTCCTCGCCCATCAGCGTCTTGCCCAAATACTCCAAGTAGTCACACGGCGTTTTCAGTAACCCCTGCGACGGAAAAATTTCTCCGGCTTCCCCGGTCTGTTTGTACCAGCGCTCAAACTCCCGTTTCTTAAACTCCCGCCCGCAACATTCGTCCAAAAATTTTCCCCCCATCGTGCTGTCCAACAGTTCAAAAAATCCGATCTTCTTTTTTTTCAACATGCCTCCTTTCTTATTGAATACAATAAATCCTGGTAAGTCAAAACATATCTGCTACATAACCAAAAAGGCGTAAATTTCATTCTCGTTCCAAAAAATACTAAAATTACCCTACTCTCTATGAAGACATTTATCCGCCGCCTCAACTTACTGCTTGCCTCCCACCACCACCGTTGGTACTTTATGCCCGCCTTTGGTCTCTTGTTCCTCACCCTCACCACCGCTTCCATCTTTGCGCTCCAGTACGCCAAATCAAAGGCCCCACCACCAACAGTTTCCCAGGCTCAACAACCCAAGACCCCCACCCCCACAGGCCAAGTCGCCGGTTTTGCCGACATCATCGACGACTCGGCCACTAGCGGCTTCCAGGAAATCGGCCACCCGCCACCGCCTACCCCACCCCTCACCCCCACCCCCACACCCGCTCCCACCCCCACCCCGTTTGCCAAAGAAGAAATCTATATCGACAGGCCCGAAAACAACCATATATACGACGAGACCGACATCCCCTTCAAAATCGAAGCCCGCGTCAACACCAAGGTTTACAAAATTGAGGTCATCGTTAACGGCGTGGTCAAACAAAGCTTCACCACCAAAACCATCGACACCACCATCCACCTCGATCCCGGCGTTTACATGTTTGTGGCCAAAGCTTACCTTGCCGACGGCACCAACTTGGAAAGCACCACCCTTAGGTTTTCCACCGGCGGCAGGAGTCTCGACCCCACACCTGCCCCTACTCCAACCTCCACCCCAACCGCTTCACCATCAGCCTCAGCTTCGCCTACACCAACATAGTCATTCTGGAGCGGGGCGGGGTGGGAGTTTTGTCATTCTGGAGCGATGCGCCTGTCATCCGTAGCTTTAGCGAAGGATGGATAGAATCTCACAGATCCTCTCGGTCGCTCCCGCTCCCTCCAGGATGACGGAGTCCTAGTCATTCTGGAGTACCGAGCGTAGTCGAGGGACGATAGAATCTAAAATAATATCAGTCTTACTTACTCAAAGAGGTGACAAGTTACCTCTTCCTCACCACCGGCCCTTCCGGCGTATCCTCCACCACAAACCCCGTCTCCTCAATTTGTTTCCGAACAGCATCTGCTTCATCAAACTTCTTCTCACCCCTTAATCTTTCTCTCTCATCCTTGAGTCTCTGCACTTTTCCAGGTATCTGCAAAATCGGACTCTCCACCCCATCCAATCCCAATCCCAATACCCGATCAAAATCCAACAGTAATTCATATATAACGGTGTGTGGTGCAGAACCTTCAGTTTTATTTATCATCTGCCAGACAACAGCCAAAGCCTCTGGCATATTCAAGTCATCTTCAATTTTTTCTCTAAATTTATTCTGCCAAAACATAATTCTGTCCTTATCTTTCTCTAAAATCTTTTCCCTATCCCAACCGTCAACTTGTTCCCAATCCTTGTTTGTCATCAAGTCTTCAACTTTATCTTTCAACCTAAACAGACTTTTTTTCGCCCCTTCCAACCCTTCCCACGTAAAATTTAATGATTTCCGATAATGCCCAGTCAAATAAAAATACCGTAAAACCATCGGGCTAAAGCCTCGCTTCTCAATATCCTGGAGCGTGTAAGCATTGCCAAGGCTCTTGCCCATCCGCCCGCCATCTACCTGCAAGAAAGCCCCGTGCATCCAGTAACGAACAAACGGTTTCTTACCCGTGGCCGCTTCGGCCTGGGCAATTTCATTCGGGTGGTGAGTGCTCCGCAAATCCTCCCCGCCAATATGGACATCAAACTGCTCCCCCAAATACTTCATACTCATCGCCGAGCACTCTATGTGCCAGCCCGGAAATCCAGTTCCCCACGGGCTCTCCCACTCCATTTGTCGTTTCTGCCCCGCTGGCGAAAACTTCCACAGTGCAAAATCCCGCGGATTTTTCTTGCCCGCTACCGGCTCCACCCTAGCCCCTACCTTTATCTCGTCCAAAGTCGATAGCTCTCCATATCTATTCCCCGCCGCTTCGTACGCCGCCGTGTCAAAGTAGATCCCGTCAGCTATTTTGTAGGCAAATCCAGCCTTCTCGATTTTGACTACCAGCTCAATTTGCTCCGGTATATGCTCCGTCGCCCGGCAAAACACTTTGGGCTCGGTCATATTTAACTTATGGAAAC
>CAYMQI010000074.1:0-5004 GCA_964392715.1 uncultured Pseudomonadales bacterium
CCGCCCACGCATCCCTGAACTCTTGATCAGAAACATACCTCTTTACAAACTCATGGCCTCCTGCTGCCCCCTTCACCATTACCCACCTTCACAGGCACACCTTCATCAGCACCAGAAACCACCTCAAGAGGCTCCCGGATCCAAGTGCCAAAATCTTCAACTTTTCCCGACTGGCTATTATCACCCCCAAGCTCTCCCATCCTTTGACCTCAACTTACACTATCAAGGCTCTTCTCAAATCTTTCCACCAACCTCGTCCGCATCGCCAGTACCTCTATCTCGCGGCGGTTCTCGGTTCCCTCCAACTGACGGATCATCCAGAATTTCCAGCCGTTTCCCATCATCTTTCTTTGGTCCAGGTACCACTTCCAAATCATCACCTTTAATCACAATACGAACACTAGTGTTACTTCCCGGCTGGGTTTCACCCGCTCTATCCATCGCTCCTCCATCAACTAAACGCTAATAATTATTGTCATTTACTTTCTCTCATCGGCCGCATAAATATGTACTTCCAGGTCCTTGTCGTACTCAAACACCTCATCCTCGCCAAAAATCAAACTGCGCTCACGCGCGGCGTTCTCATCGGAATCCGACGCATGGATCAGGTTCTGCTGCTGGCTCATGGCCAAGTCGCCCCGGATCGAGCCCGCGTCAGCCACCCGCGCCTTGGTCGCTCCCGTAATAATCCTTACCGCCTCGATACACTCCACCCCTTCCACCAATATCGCCACGATCGGAGAGCTCATCATAAAACTCTTCAAGTTCCCAAAAAACGCCTTTTCTTTGTGGTGGGCATACCACTGATCCAGAACCTCATCAGCCAAAGTCATCATTTTAAGGCCCACAATCTTTAGGCCCTTCTTCTCAAACCGGCCGATAATCTCCCCCACCAGGCCGCGTTGCAACCCATCAGGCTTGACCAAAATCACCGCTTGCTCAATGTTTGCATTCATATAAACTCCCAACAAATTAATTCTTAATTTTTCCGGTCTTTCTACCCTAATCTATATTCTAATCCAACTATTTCAATTATTCTAACATCTTCAACCACATCTTTAACACCCCCCCACAAGCACCCACCATCCCATAGTCCATTAAGGTCAGACCTTGTAAGGTCTGACCTTTTCAGCTACACTCATCCTCAATGCCTGCCAAAAACACGGTCAAAAGCTATCTAGAAAACGGCGTCTATCACATCTACAACCGCGGAGTTGATAAACGCATTATCTTCACCGATCAACAAGACTATAAAGTCTTTCTCTCTTATTTCAAGCTCTATCTGACCCCACCAATTGACCCTTATACCACTAGTTATGTCAGGCCAGAATATCTCCCCAAAAACTACCACAAAGACATAGACCTAGTCGCCTATTGCCTCATGCCCAACCATTTCCATCTTCTAGTTCAACAAAGATCAAAACTGGCCATTGCCTCCTTCATGCAATCTCTGGGTACCAAATACAGCATCTACTTCAATAAACGACACCAAAGATCTGGTGCCCTGTTTCAATCAAGATACAAAGCTGCCCTTGTAGATAAAGATGCTTATCTTGTCCACCTCTCCAGGTACATACACCTCAATCCAAAATCGATAAATCAAAACCTTATTAGCTCATATTCGTCTTATGCAGACTACCTGGGTTTACGACAGACCACATGGATCAAACCACAACTAGTTTTATCAAACTTCACCCAATATGCCCAAACTCCTCTGGTCAAACACCAAACATACAAAGGGTTTATTGAAGACCACGAGGTTGAAAGTGCCAAAATCCTCGGCAAACTCACTCTTGAGGAATAGATGAATAATAAGGTCAGACCTTACAAGGTCTGACCTTTACAAAAGACCTTTACAAAAAACTTCATCACCCGAACAACTTCACAAACCGCTCCTCATCCTTGTAAGGCCCCACCAGGGAAAAATTTAGTTTCTTCCGCTCTGCCAACAGCTCCCCCGCCACCCGCGCCACATCATCCCGGCCCACACTCCGGATCTTCTCGATCACCTCCAGCGGCTCGATAATCTCGTCCCCGGTCACCAACCGCCCTCCCCAAAACTGCGCCAGGCTCCGGCTGTCCTCCAGAGACAACACCATCTTCCCTGCCAGGTAGTCCTTGGCTTTCGTCAGCTCCTCCTCGCTCACACCCTTTTCCCCGTCGCCGGCCACCTCTTCAAACACCCCCAAACTCACCTTGACCGCCTCGTCAATCCGCTTTACATCCACTCCCTCCGCCACCGCAATCGACCCGGTATCAATATACCGGTCCACGTCACAATGCGTGTAGTAAGCTAAACCCCGCTTCTCCCGCACTTCATTAAACAGCCTCGAGCTCATATTCCCGCCCAAAACCACCGACAGCACTCCCAGAACATACCGGTCCGGGTGCGTTAGCGCCAACCCCGGATAACCCAAAATAAAATGTGCCTGGTCGCTGTCTTTATAAACCACCCGCACCCGCCTGTCCTCCTGAGATTCAAACCCCAACACGCGCTCTCCATCCACCCGCCCCAACTCTTCACCTTTGGCAAAATACTCCGCCACTTTCTTACCCAACCCATCCAAAGCCTTCTTGCTCCCCGATACCACCACCACCACATTATTCAAGCCATACCACCTCTTGCGGTGCTCCAGAAAATCATCACGAGTAAAACCGCGAACAATCTCCCTCTCCCCATCAATCCGCCGCCCCAGCCCCACCTCCCCGTAGATCAAACCATCAAACTCATCCCCCACCAGCCTCTGGGGCAGGTCGTTATACATATTTATCTCCTCAATCACCACCCCTTTTTCCCGCTCCAAATCCACCTCCCGCAACTGCGGTGCATACAACATATCCGAGAGCACGTCCAGAGCAAACTCCAGGTGCGCTCCCGCCGACTTGACATAAAATCCAGTGTACTCCTTGCCGGTAAACGCATTAAAATCCGCCCCAATGCTATCCACCGCCGAAGACAAATCAAACGCCTCCGGCCACTTAGCCGTCCCCTTAAACACCAAATGCTCCAAAAAATGGCAAATCCCGTTCTTGTTCTTGTCCTCAAACCTAGAACCCACCCCCACCATCGCCAAAGCCGTCACCGACTCCACGCCTGGCACCGGCGCCACCACTACTCGCAAACCTGATTTCAAAGTGGCAATCTCCGCTCCATCCATAGGAGGCAATTGTATATCAACCAACACCTTGACTCAACTCGAAACGCTAATGCCCAATTTTCAATGTTGCAATTTTTCTCCCTTCGCGAACGCTTCGCAGGACTGGCATTCAATTTTCAAACGCCTGCCTATCGGCAGACAGGTTTGAAAATTTTCAAAATTAGATCTTGATTGAAAATTGGAAATCAAAAATTGAAAATTCTGCTCTATAATACTTTTATGGGCAGGTCTTCCAACATATCAAAAACACAAAAAAAATTGCCCACCCGCCTCGAAAACCTCCTTTTTTACCTCCTCCTCTTCACCGTCCCCACCAACCTAAGCCTCAACCTTTTCAAAAACACCGCCTCCGTCTCCGGCATCCTCATCGACTATCTCATACCAAAACTTTATCTATCAGACATTATCGCAGTACTACTCCTGCTCGCCTGGTTTACCCGTCTCAACTGGCGCGGCCTCACCGCCAAAATCGCCTCGGCTAAACCCCTAGACTCCCCCTTATTTGTCACCGCCTTTGCCCTCACCGCCACCCTCATCCTCTCCGCCTCTGCCGCCCCCCACCCCCTCTCCGCCCATTGGTACCTGCTCAAGGTTCTCGAGATGATCCTCCTGACAACCTGGGTCGCCAACTTCGGTCACCTCGATCTCACCAAACCCCTCTCGGCCACCCTCATCTTCCAATCCATCGTTGCCCTCATCCAGTGGGTCCAGAAAAAATCCCTCTTAGGCTATCTATTCCTGGGCGAAACCACTCTCCGCTCCTCCGCCCAAATCGCCAAAACCGGCATCACCGGCGAGCTTCGGCCCTTGCCCTACGGCACCACCCCCCACCCCAACGTCCTGGCTGGCACTATTATTGTTTTCATCCTCATCATCCTCTCGCGCCAGATCACCCCTTTGCTCTCATTCCTGCACCTGCTCACTCTACAGGCCTCGCCTCTCAAAGCCGCCTCCAAATACCTAAAAACCGCCCTGGCTTTCTCTCTGACCCTGGCGATCATTACCCTTCTCCTCACCCAATCGGTCGGTGCCGTTTTTGCTTTAGCAGTCTGTTTGGCCTTACTCTATGGCAACAACCTACCCGCTAAATTCAGATCACTCCCCGCCCTTGCTTTACTCGTTCTGGCTCTGGCCGCCATTCCCTTTATATCCAAGGAAAGCATCTCCCGCCGCACCCAACTCGCCCAAATTAGCCTAGGAATTATCGCCCACCAACCCATCCTTGGCGCCGGCCCCAACAACTTCACCGCCGTCATGGGTCGCTACGGCGACGTCCCCGGCACCACCCGCTTCATCCAACCCGTCCACAACATTTATCTACTGGTGGCCAGCGAAATCGGCCTGGTCGCTTCGGCCCTCATCGCCCTGCTTCTCTATCAGCTCAAGTCGCGCCTATCAAGAATCAGCCTCAAACAAGCCGCCCCATTAATCGCCCTCCTGCTGGTCGGCCTCCTCGACCACTATCCCATAAGCCTCCAAACCGGCCAACTCCTCCTGGCATTAACAACCGGACTTGCCCTAAACAAATCTTAATACTCGCGGCAACCTGAAAACTACTCGAGTCGCTTTCGAACAAATTCAGCTATAAAGTCCTTTGTCCGCGCCAGTCTCTTGACCCGAAAGCCAGCCCGCCGTAGTTTCCGATTTTCGAAACGAGCAATAGGCAGTCTGCGCAAAACCACAAAGCGGAGACGGGAACCATGTTGTCGTGCGCTTTGCTTCTTTGGCGCCAAAGTAGTAAAAAATAAAAACAAATTTATTTATCTTAATCAGATGAAATTCATCGACACTCTCGAATCCAAACTCTCCCGCTATAGTATCCCCAACCTCACCCTTATCCTCTTGG
>CAYMQI010000075.1:0-4880 GCA_964392715.1 uncultured Pseudomonadales bacterium
CTCCACAGATTTTGCCCACCACCCATCTCCCCAGGTTTTTATCCGTTTAAATCGCCCGTATTTTGTTCTACTATTAGAAGTACCAAAAAGCGGCGCGGGAGCACCGCTTGCCTTGCGTGTGCAAAACATCACCAAAAACCCATGATCACCACCAACCCCAAATACAACCTTCCCCCCTTCAAAGCCCTAGCCTCTTGGTTGCTTATCTTAACCACTCTCAGTTTATTGCTCCCCCAGCCGGCCGCAGCCATGAGCCTCTCCAACCTGGAACAACAGATCAACATTAGTGATGGCGAGTTCTCCACCGCCAACACCACCGACAGCCCCACCGACAACTCCTTGGGCCTTATTAACTTCGACACGTCCAAATACACCGGCGCCACGGTCTATTTTGAAGCCGTCATCCGCTGCCTCTCCTGTTCCGGCGGCAATAGCCGGGTCGCCGCCAGCCTCTACAATGACGCAGGCGCCTCCCAGGCTACAGTCACCAACGCCGCCAGCACCTACACTCGGGTCCGCACCACCTCCCTCTCCTTGAGCTCCGACGACTACACCGTCCGCTTCAAGCTCGACGCCACCTCCGGCACCGCCTACATCAAAGCCGCCCGCCTCATTATTGTCCAGGCCGCCAGCTCCATTACCGCCACCCAAACTCAGGTAGAGGTCGGCAACTACGAAAACTCCACCAACACCTCCGCCACCGCCCTCACCAGCCCCAAGTACTATCAATACGATCACGCTCAGTACTCCGGCACCGTTAACGCCTACTTGGAAGCCACCCTCAAAACCACCGGCAACTCAACCACCAGCACTTACGGATTCAATTCCTACGACTCAGTCACCGAAAACTGGACTACTACCCCCGCCAACATGGTCGACGGCGCCACCAGCACTTATGCCGCCACCAGCGCCGACGCCGACGTCGAGCTTCTGGATGGCAATTCCAACGCCGGTACCGACCTCGGGATCATCACCGCCGTCGAAGTGCGTGCTTTTTCCTACCAAACTACCGACACCACCGGCTCAGTCACTTTGAGGCCCGTTTTTGGCGGCTCCTCAGATGGCGACAACCACAACTTCACTCCCCCGGCCACCATCGGTAGTGCCGCCTGGAGCAACTATATTGACATCACCACCGACACCAACGCCCCCGGCACTTGGAGCTGGTCCGACGTCCAGAACTTAAACCTCGACGTTGTCTGGAACGCCAATGCCGGCTCCAATACCGGCAATGTCGCAAGTGTCGAGATCCGCGTTACTTACGAAGACTCTTCAGTGACCGCCAATGTCGAGCTCTACAACCGTACCAACACCGCCGTCGTCACTACTGTCTCCTCTTCCGATAACTCCTACACCCGGGTCAGGAGCGCCGCCCTCTCCTCCAACTGGGATACCACCAACGACGACGACTACGAGGTCAGGATCTACACCAGTAATGCAGGTAACCCCGTTTATGTTAGTAACGCCAAGATCATCATCGAACAAACCGACTCGGGCGGCCTCAAACAAGTCGAGGTCGTCCATAGCCAAATTACCACCGGCCGTACCCAGACCAATACTTCTTATACCCAGGACACCTTTACCAACCAGTTTGACCCAAGCCACTTCGATAACCACAACAGCTTCAACGTTTATTTTGAAACCAACATCTACACCAGCGCCGCCACCGCTTACGCCGCCCTCTACAACGTCACGGGCTCCGACATTATCAACGACCCCACCAACTCAGAAATCACCACTGCCGCTACCAGCCTGACCCGAAGCCGTACCGCCAACCTGGCCAACAACGCCGACTGGCCCACCGCCGCCAAGGAATTTGACACCATCCTCAAAGCCTCCGACAGCCAAACCACTTCCGTCACTTCCTCTTGGCTGGTCATCCAAGTCGGCACCATCGATCCCGCTTTTACCTTTACTATCGAAGGTGTGGCCGAAAGTACCTCCACCAACGGGATCACTACTTCCGTTGCCACCACCATCACCAGCATTCCCTTTGGCAACGTCACCGTCAACACCCCGGTCTACGCCGCCCACAAGTTGACCGTCTCCACCAACGACGCCACTACCAAATACACCGTTGACGTCCATTTAGTCAGCACTCTCCAGGGCCAGTACCCCGGCAACAACATCGACCCCTTCGTCGGCTCCGGCGCCACCTGGTCGCTTCCCCAAACCTGGACCTCGCCCACTGGTACCGTGGCCAGCACCGATACCGGTTGGCTCGGCGCCAACACCAGCGATACCGACGTTGCCGGCTGGTCCTCTGGTTCCGGCAAGTTTGGCCCTTTAGATACCACCCCCATCGAAGTCATGCGCAACAACTCTGGAGTCTCCGAGTCCAACATCTACGTCACCTACGCTTTTGAAGTCAACGTCAACCAACCCGCCGACACCTACTACGGCCAGCTCATCTACAACGTCCTACCCGTGTACTAACGTTTTATCACCCCAAATTCCCCGTCATCCTTTCCCTGTTTTGTCATCCTGGAGGCGTTTACGCCGATAGGATCTCCCGCAACAACCTTGTCATCCTCTATCCCCACTTGTCATCCTGGAGTGAGTGAAACGAACGATAGGATCTTTTTCTCTCAGATTCTATCGCTCCACTTCGTTCCGCTCCAGAATGACTATTTTTTCAGTCATCCTGGAGGCGTTTACGCCGATAGGATCCCTCCATGGCCCTGTTATCCCGGATCCCCTTTTGTCATCCTGGAGGGAGCGTTAGCGACCGATAGGATCTCCCTACCAATAGGATCCCTTCCCCAACAAATTACTAAATCAAAACACCTGCTTCTTGGTCTTTAGATCAAACCTCACTGTCTTCACCAGACTGTCTTGTTCAAACCTCACTTCGACAATTCCCTGGGTGAGCTCCGTCACGTCGTACTCAAAAGCAAACGTCCCATTCCCCTCGGTCGGCACCGATACGGTATCCACTTTTGTGCCATACACCCGCGAATCGGTCCCACCCCCCAGCTCTGCCGGCGCCGGCGCCGGCGGCAATACCATGGCCGATACCAACACCGACGATTTTTTCCCCGGGGCCGTGCCTTCTACCCGCAGCGTTCCCGAGGCCGAGGCATAAGTCACTCGGGTCAGCGTAATCGGGACGTTGGCCGTTCCACCCACCCCCGCCGTCTTTTGGTTTAATTGATTGATCAAGTTGTCTATCTGCGCCAGCTTTTTGTCCTGTTCCGCCAGCACATCACCTTGAGGGAACATTTTGTACGAGGCAAACACCCCCAGGGGCAAAAGTAACACCATCATCGCCAACAACACTTTATCGACAACTTTCATATCTTTTGTGTACACTAGATCTAGGTAGCTTACTTTTAATATAGATAACCGCCAAAGTAAAGGGTAGAGGATCACCCGCCATGATTAACAGAGTCTTTTTCTTCTCCATCGTTTTTGTCACTTGCCTCTTTGCTCTGCAGGCAGCCCAACAATTACCCCCGCAAGTTTTGGGCGAAACCGACACCTTGACTGCCGAGCAAATCCTCGCTGAGGTCAACCAAGCCCGCGCCGCCAACCAGCTTCCCCCCTTAAACGTCAGCAGCCGCTTAATCGGCGCCGCTTACAACAAAGGCAATAACATGATCACTACCGACAATTTTGAGCACTCCTACCAAACAGCCGAGGGGGCAATCGAGCCTTGGCAATTTATCCTCGATACCGGTTATAACTACTCTCACGCTGGCGAAAACCTCGCCCGCGACTTTCTAAGCGCCCAAAGCTTGGTCAAGGCCTGGATGGACTCGCCAGAACACCGCGCCAATTTACTCAGTCACGACTACCGGGAAACCGGTATCGCTGTCCTCACCGGCCCCTACTTTGGCCGGCCGCAAACCAGTATCGTCGTCCAATTTTTGGCCGTTGAGGCCCCCGCCGGCGCCGCTTTGGCATCTTCCCCCAGTTTCTCCGCCACCACCCTCCTCATCCCCTCTAAAAACTTCCTTTCCCTGTTGACCTCCACCCACCCCCGCTACTACGTGATCGTCGCCGCCATTGCCATTATCGCCACCACCGCCTTATTCCTTGATTACCAGCACCACCGGCCCTCCACCAAACCCGCCCTCAAGCACTGGCGCAAGCGCTAAGACCCCGGTCTCTTGAATGCCGCCCCTTCCCCATCTACAATCTACCATCTATGATCTCCCAACCAGCCATCTTCCACCACCGCCATTTTCCCCTACTCATTCTCCTGGTCCTCTTAATCACCTTCCTTGCCTACTCCAACATTTTTCACAATGAGTTTATCGGCGACGACTTCGACTTTATCGCCCGCTGGTCCACCACCAGATCTCTCACTGGTATCCCCAAGCTTATCGCCGGCGACCTCCCGGAGGTCCACCTGGGCACTTACCGACCCGTCAGGAGCCTGTTTTACTTGGCTGCCTATCAGTTTTGGGGCACCAATCCGGTCGCCTATCACGCCTTTTCTCTGGGCGTCCACTTGCTCGCCACTCTCCTTGTCATCCTCGTCGTGGCCAAGCTCACCCGGGTCCGGCCGGCCGGCCTGGCGGCCGGCCTGTTGTTTGGCCTCCACCCCATCCACACCGAAGCCGTCACCTTTGTCTCAGCCAGCTTTGACACCACCTCGGCCGTCTTTTTCCTCGCCTCCTTTTACTTTTACCTCGTGGCACTCTCCCCCCAAACCAGACCCAAAAATCTCCTCGCCAGTTTTATTTTTGCCGCCCTGGCTTTCTTTACCAACGAACAGACCATCATCTTGCCGGCGCTACTGCTTGCCCACCACTTGATTTTTGCCAAAGGGAAAACCAAGAGTTTTGCCAACTTCCTCTTGCCTTTTTTCGGCCTGGCCGGCCTTTATCTGTTCATTCGTTTTGGCCTTCTCAATATCACCAGTAGGGGTGCCG
>CAYMQI010000076.1:0-4832 GCA_964392715.1 uncultured Pseudomonadales bacterium
TTAAGATTGAAGTGAATGATTTTTGAGGAAAGTGCGACTATGGTTCTTGTAAAAAATTGAGAGCAGCCACCATGAGTTTAGAAGCCAGTCGTCGTTATAAAATGGATAACTTTGTTAAGTTACGATATGAGGGGATGAGCGTGACTGGTCAACACTGGAATCAAGAAGAGGGTTTTTTTGAAGAGGTTACTTTGCCGGTCATGCTCATTGAGCCACTGGAAGGCAAGCAAGGAGTTTATGTGGTGAATGGGCAAGATTGCTGGTGCGAACATTCGGTTATGGACTAAGTGAAATATGAAACAAACTTTAACTTTAGTCAAACTGGGTGGGTCATTGATTACCAATAAGAGCAAGCCGTTTTCTTTGAGGGCGGAAGTATTGAGTGGATTGGTGGGGCAGATCAAGAAGGCGTGGGGTGAGGATGGGATGAGGATGATTTTGGGACATGGGAGCGGGAGTTTTGCCCATGTACCGGCGGAGAAATATAGGACGATTGAGGGGAGGGTGGGCAATCAGAGTGTGTATGGAGCGGCGGTGGTCGAGGATGCGGCGTCGCAACTTAACAGAATAGTGATAGGTGAGTGTTTGAAGCAGAATTTACCGGCGGTGTCGGTGCGGCCCTATGATTTTTTGACTCTAGAGAATGGCCGGGTGAAGGCGGTTAATTTGGATAACCTGTTGACGAGCTTGGATCAAGGGTTTCTGCCGGTGGTTTATGGAGATGTAGTGTTGGACACAAAAAACGGATTTACGATTTGGTCGACGGAGAGAGTGTTGAATTTGTTGGCAGAGGAGATGGTGAAAAGCGGTGAGGAAGTGACAAAAGTGATCCATTGCGGGGAAACGGATGGGTTTTTGGCGGGAGATAAGGTGGTGGAGGAGATTAACACAAAAAACTTAAAAGAGATGAAGAAACATGTGGGGGCGACTAATGGTTTTGACGTGACGGGGGGGATGCTTCATAAGATTGAGGAGGCGATGGTGACGGCCAGAGTGGGGATTGAGTCGTATATAATCGGGGGAAATCATGGGGGAAATTTGTACCGGGCGATATCCGGTAGAGAATTTATAGGGACGAGGATCAGGGTGTGAAAAAAACAAAGATTCCAAGGCATGTAGCCATTATCATGGACGGCAACCGGCGGTGGGCGAAGAAGCGGGGGTTGCCGACATTTATGGGGCATAAGAGAGTAGTGGATGGGGTGCTGGAGCCTTTGGTGGAGCATGCGGCGGATTTGGGGATAGAGTATTTGACTTTTTGGACGTGGAGTACGGAAAACTGGAACAGGTCGAGATTTGAGGTGGGGGCGATTATGAAGTTGTTTAGGCTGGCTTTGAAGAAGTATGGACAGAAATTGGTTAAAAAAGGAGCGAGGATTCGGGTGATTGGGAATTTGGAAGGTTTTCCAAAGGACATTCGGGAAGGGGTGGAGGAGCTTGTTGAGGAGTCGGCAAAAAACAGGAGAATCAACTTGGTGTTTGCGTTGAATTATGGGGGGAGGGATGAAATTCTTCGGGCAATTAATAAATTGCTCGAAGATAAATCAAAAATTCCACCAACAGCTTCGCAGTTCAGGCGGGCAGGCAAAAATCAAAAATTAAAAATAACTGAGAAAGAACTTGAGAAGTATTTGGATACTGTAGGGATGCCGGATCCGGATTTGATTATACGTACCGGGGGAGAACAGCGGTTGTCCGGGTTTATGCCGTGGCAGTCGGTTTATAGCGAATTTTATTTTCCGGAAGTGTTGATGCCTGACTTTACTCCAGAGGAATTGGATAGGGCGCTTGAGGTATATGCTACAAGGCAGCGAAGATTTGGGAAGTGATTTGTCCTCAAGTGTGGTTGATAATTGATTGCTTTTAGTCGACAATAAAGGGGATGAAGGGCCTCACTTTTAAGCCTCTTTTATTGGTGTGGGTTTTGTTGGCCGGATTGACGGTAGTGGGACTATTGGGGTCGGTGTGGGCGGAGGATTGTGATTTGGAGTGTTTGGGTAAGCAGATTTCCGACTTGGAGCGGACGAGGCAGCTGTCAGAAGATGCGACCAAACCCCTAGAGTCTGAGGTGACCAAGTTGCGAGTAAGTGTTAAGTCGATTGGGGCACAACTTGATAGTGCTGAAGTGAAACTACAGGAATTGTCTCTGAGTATTGATGACCGAGAGAAGGCGGTGGCTGCCAAGTATGTGACGCTATCAGTGAGGGTGAGGGAGTTTTATAAGCGGAGCCGGACGGTGTCGCCGTTTATGGTGTTACTCTCGAGCCGAGACGCGGGTTTGGCGACGCGAGAGATCACTTACCAGGCGGCGGTGGCGGGTGAGGATAGACAGATGATCACAAAAACGACGGGGGAGATACTGCAGTTGGAGGCGGACGCAAAGGAGTTGGAGCAAGATAAAGTGGAGTTGGCGAGCTTGCGGGCGAGGTTGGACGCCCAGGCGAAGTTTTATGAAGTCGAGATTGGCAAGGCAAAGGAATACCAGAAAGATTTGGCGGCGCAGATTGCGGAGCTGACCGCCAGGCAGCAGGAGATTTTGAGTGAGAAGTCGGGGACGTTCCAGACGACTGTTGGTGATGTACCCTTAGCTGATGATCCGGCCTCCAGGCCAGATTACAACCCGGGGTTCTCGCCCGCGTTTGCGGCATTTTCGTTTGGGGCGCCGCACTTTAAGGGAATGAGTCAATATGGAGCACTGGGGCGGGCAAAGAGTGGGCAGAATTATGAAGAGATCCTGAGGGCGTATTACGGAGGAGGGATTGAGATCCGCGATGATAATCCTGATGCACAGATAACAGTTGAAGGGTATGGGACGTATTCGCTTGAGGAGTATGCCAAGAGGATTTATGAGATGCCGGGATCTTGGGGAGATGAGGGGGGCATGGAAGCTCTAAAGGCTCAGGCAGTGGCGGCCAGGAGTTATGCGCTGGCTCGTGGAGGTTCGATTTGTGCCACAGAAAGCTGTCAGGTATTTAAGCCGGATCCAAAGGGAGGAAAATGGGAAGAAGCGGTAAATCAAACAAGAGGAAAGGTTGTTTACGCAAACGGAGCGCCCTTTTCGACGTGGTATGCGTCGACTTCGGGGGGATATCAGGAATCTTACTCGTCTAATGGCTATAGTACGCCGGGGTTTTGGGACACGCCGTCGGGGAGATCGGGGTGGACGAGCCAAGCTTATGAAAAGACGGCGGGGAGTCCGTGGTTTTACAAGGGGTGGTACAGGAGCCGGTCTGGGGATAGTTGCGGCAGGAGTCACCCATGGCTCTCTAGCGAGGAGATGGCGGATATTTTGAATGCGTGGGTAGCGCTTTATCAGGGAGGGGGGGATAGTTCGAGAGTAACGCCTGAGGGTTCGTGCTGGGGAGGGAGTCCTTATAGCAAGGATGAGCTCAAGTCAATTGGGGGGTTTACGAGCGTGTCGGGGGCTAGTGTAACTTATTCTGATGGTGGGGTGACGGCCAATGCGACGTTTAGTACAAATAAAGGTTCGGTAACGATTGGTGGTAATGAGTTTTATAAAGCGTTTAACTTGCGCGCGCCTGGGCGAGTTGCGCTTAAGTCTGGACTTTTTAATATTGAGAAGAAGTGACTAGTCACTAGTTATTAGCGTCTAGCGTATAGTTGCTGGCGTATGATTGGGACGGCCCAGAGGTGTGGTAGAATTGGGTTATGCCGGATGTTTATGTGGACAAGGGAGGAGAGAAGATGGGAGTGAGTGTTGCTGGTGAGAAGAGAGACGGTCGGGATCCAGCTTCTTATGCTGAGTTGATGCGGGAGGCGAGGACAAAAAACCCATTTGCGGCGTTTGTGGTTGCCCCCAAGCATTTGTCCTTTGAGACACAGGAGAAAGAAGAGAAGATCTTGCTGTTGTTGCGGCGGCATCCTTTGACCAATGTGCCGTGGATACTAGTGGCCTTGGTGATGGTGGTAGTGCCGTTGTTGTTGCCTTACTTTTCGTCCTTGGCCTTTTTGCCGGTAAGGTTGGTGGCGGTGAGCGTGGTAGCGTGGTATTTGCTGGTGTTTGGGTTTATCTTTGAGCAGTTTTTGGATTGGTATTTCAATGTTTATGTGATTACTGATGAGAGGATTATTGATTTTGATTTTTATTCGCTGATATACAAGCGGGTGAGTGAGGCAAAGATTGACAAGATTGAGGACGTGACCTTTGAGATGACGGGGGTGGTGAGGAGCATTTTTAACTTTGGGACGATTTTTATCCAGACTGCGGGTGAGTCTAGGGAGTTTGAGTTTGAGGATACCCCCAGGCCTCAAAAAGTGGTGAAGTTTTTGAACGAGTTGATACTAGAGGAGGAAAGAGAACAAGTTGAGGGGAGGGTGAGGTAGGGTGATTGGCAGGAGTTAATATACTTTGGAGAGATTATGGATTTGTTTGAGATATTGACCAGTACGATTTTTACGGCAGACCAGGTGTGGCTGGTGGTGAAGCTTGCTTATTTGGTGGGACTGCTGATGTACCTGGTGTTTGCGTTTGTGGTGGTGCGGCAGGTTGAGCTGATGAGCAGGACGTTTAATGGGACGGTGGAGCTGCCAATAAAATTGGTGGCCAAGATACATTTGGTGGTGGCAGTGATAGTACTAGTGATCGTGCTAGTGGTGCTTTAGAAATAGACTCTAGGAATTTGACGGGGCTGCCCGGCAAAAATGCAAGCATACAAAACAGCGAGCGTGGTGGGAAGGCTTTCCGGGTCATTCTGGGTGGATACGTGCGAGTTTAATTTTGGGGAAGCCAGGCGGGAAGGACGGTTGGCGCGAGCCGCTGCGGTGGTGGTGGTCAGGGCGGGAGAGGGGTATGTTAACCTCGGGGCTTTTGG
>CAYMQI010000077.1:0-4603 GCA_964392715.1 uncultured Pseudomonadales bacterium
GACGGGGGAGCGCACAACCGGTGGAGCATGTGGTTTAATTCGATACAAAGCGAAAAACCTTACCTGGGCTTGACATGTACCTGCAAGCCTCTGGAAACAGGGGCCGCCTTAGAGGGTGGTACACAGGTGCTGCATGGTTGTCGTCAGCTCGTGTCGTGAAATTTCGCGACCTTTGCCAGCAATGGCATTGAAAAATCTGGCTCATATCGGTGGAGCCCAAGTTGACACGATAGATTATTTTCGGGTTAACTATGTATTATATGGGTAATACCGAGGGAAGTCGGGTGATTCCTCAGACTTATAAGGCTAGAAAGAACTTAAGTTTGCATATGTTGAAGCAACAACTTTCTGTTGTTTTGGGATCAGTTTTGGGTGATGCTTATATATATCCACAAGGAAAGATATGTTTTGAACAAGGAATTGTTCAGAGAAAGTATCTGATGTGGAAGTATAAAATTTTGGCCCCTGTGGCTTATAAAAAAGTCAGTAGAGTGTCCAGATTGGATAGGCGATCAAATACCGAGACTGTAAGTTATAGATTTTTCCTAAGGCAGTATTTCCGTCCTTTGAGGAAATTGTTTTATAGAAATAATCGTAAAGTAATCCCAGAAGCTTTAGTAGATCGTTTTGATCCGTTAGTGTTGGCAGTTTGGTATATGGATGATGGATATTTGGATAAAAACAATAGTCCACTGTTTATGACTGACTGTTATGTGGGGGAAGATGTCTACAGACTTGTGCAAATTCTGAAAAGATCAGTTGACATACAAAGTTATGTGACTGGTAATGGTAGATTGCGTATTGAACGTGAATCTGCAAATAAGTTTTTTCGATTGGTTGAGCCTTGGGTACATCCAAGTCTGAGGTATAAATTACCTTGACCCCGTAACGACTGAAAATTGCTTGACCAGCAATTGAAGATAGGTGTTGTTTCCGGAGTTTATCTGGAAAATTTTTGACACTTATAACACGCCAGCTCCTGCACCATACGGTGCGGGATGAAGGTATAGTCTGGTTTTAACGAAAGTTAAAATTTGGAGATGTCCGCTTAAGTGCGGTAACGAGCGCAACCCTTGCCAAGTGTTACATATCACTTGGGACTGCCTCGCAGCAAGCGGGGAGGAAGGAGGGGATGACGTCAAATCAGCATGGCCCTTACGTCCAGGGCTACACACATCCTACAATGGGGAGGACAATGGGTCGCGAAGGGGTAACCCTGAGCTAATCCTCAAACCTCTCCTCAGTTCGGATTGAGGGCTGCAATTTGCCCTCATGAAGCCGGAATCGGTAGTAATCGGAGGTCAGCAGACTCCGGTGAATACGTTCTCGCTCCTTGTACAACGTAAATATGCGCCTTCCGCGCATGTATTCGAGTTGGTGTGAATCCAACCAAATTAGATAGGCAATTGGTTTGAAGCGAAATCACAGCCCTTTGGTCGTAAGACTCAGGGTGAAGGGTGAAATCACGCTCAGCGTGACTATCAGGCAAGTCTAGCGATTGCTTGATTGGTAGCAGTTTCCAGTTTGAAGCTTAAACGGCAGTATGAATTGGCGACCTTGCGTACAAAAAGGGAAGCCAGCCTAAAAATTCATATTGTATATGGGCTCGAAATGGAAATAAAACGAATATATGTGTACGAAGGGAGATCCTGATAAATCTCGTAATTGGTCAGTAAACGAGATTGCGAGTATGATCAAAGTAATGAGATCAAATGTTTATTGGGAAGTCTGCAGATGTCATAGTATTCCAGCGTGATGTTGGAAGAAGGACAAACTTGGTATGAAATTACCTGGAGATTATGTAGCTGGATTTATTGATGGTGAAGGATGTTTCACGATCACTATTTCGAGGCACAAAACCAAGAAACTTGGTGTGGATGCCAGGCTTCATTTTCAGATAGAAAAATACCAAGCGTCGGCCAGGGTACGGGAAAACCGTGTGCCCGGTCGGGAGAGAAATTGAAGACAGTGATGTATCAGTTATCTCAGAACACTGCCCGTCAAGCCAGCGAAGCCGGCAATGCCCGAAGTCTCCAATATTTTTGGGGCCTAAGGCGAGGTCGGTGACGAGGACTAAGTCGTAATGGAGTTGCGACCCAAGAGAGTAATTTCTTAGAAAAATTTGGCTGTATCGGTGAAGCCTAAGCCAGTAACTGGTAACTAGTAAATAGTAATCGGTAATTGGTATGGTAATACCGAGGGAAGTCTGTCAGATATCACAGTTTGGCATGACCCCGTAGAGACTACACGCCAGCTCCTTATATGACAAAGCCATATCTTCTTGGCGTCTTGCACGATGCTACTAGCAGAAAAACTACATATCGGATTTCACAGAAATCTAAGAAGTTTGTAGAATTTGTTGCTTTTGGTATCAAAGCGTTGGATGGATCTGCTTGGACTTACAGAGAAGGGAAGACTCGGAACGTTTATGTTGTTGAGTTTTCTAAGTCGTTTTTGGCTGATGCCAGAATTGAGACTCTTGAAGACAAAAAAGATTACATCCAAGGTTATTTTGACGCTGAAGGTGGAATTGCCAAGCAATCCAGTGTCCGTTATTATATTTATTTTGCACAAAAAGACTATAAAGATTTAGTGCAAGTGAGAATGTATTTGACTGACGTTGGAATTGTGTGTGGAAAGATCCATAATCCTAGCGCTAAGATCGACCCAAATTATTGGAGATTTTACGTGGCGGCAAAGTCTTATCGGGATTTTGCTGTAAAAATTGGATCAAGGCATCCAGAAAAAAAGTCATATCTGAGGATGAAGATATAGTCCATGCCCTTCGAAAGACAGGGATGAATCCCGTAAAGATTTGCGATGCAAATCACGGGACTAGCATGAACAAGGTATCCGTACTGGAAGGTGCGGATGGATCACCTCCTTTCTAAGGAGAATGGGTGACCGCTCTCACGCGCGGTTTTTTGAAAAACCCTGACTTGGTAACAAGTCCAAAAATTCTTCCGGACTTATCCGTTAAATAAGGGTTATCGGTTTTACCGGACCTAAGATTCCTATCACTTTTTAAGTAGTCAAGAGCGACTAGAGGCTAGAGTTTAGCGTCTAGTTAGAAGAAGCACGAAAAAGAAACCCGCTGTAGTGGCGGGTTTTTTCGTCCTTCGCCAAGGCTACGGAACGATAAATCGTCCTTCGCCAAGGCTACGGAACGATAAATGGTGGCATTTGTTTTGGGCCGATACTGGGGTGCTATGATGATGTTATGCGAAAATTGTTGGTGTTTGGAAGGTCGGGTGACTCGGTGTGGTTGAAGCTGGCGCCTCTGATGGCGGCGGCTTTTTTGATCTACTGGGGCGATGCGATGATGAGTTTTTGGGTGCCTGGTTTGTTGGAAGAATCGTTGGGGGGAGGTTTGTGGATGGGGTTGGTGATGGCTTTTTCGTCGGTGGTGGGGCTCTCGATGGATATGCTGCTGCCTCAGATTGTGCGTAAGGTGAAAGTAACTAATTTTTATGTGATGGCTTGTTTGGTGGGGATGGGTTTTGCCCTGATCATGGGCCTGTCTAGCCATTGGCCACTGGTGCTGTGGTTTTTGGTGGGGATGGCGGTGTGGGGGGTTTATTACGAACTGTTATTGTTTGCCAACCAGCAGTATGTGTCGGAAACGGTGACGACTGAACAGAGGCCGGGGGCGTGGGCGATGTTGCACTCGGTTGGCAGTTTGGCCTATGTCATCGGGCCGGTGAGCGCGGGGGTGCTGCTGGGGCTTGGAGTAGAGAAGATGATTGCGGCGGTGATTGGACTCGTAGTGGTCGGGTTATTTATGGTGATCGTGGTAGTGCCCAAGAGACGGGAGCAGGAGATTGAAGTGAAAGTGCACCACATGTCTTTGGTGGTGGAGTTGACCCACTGGAGGGATTTGATGCCCAGAGTCTGGCCGATACTGTTGATGAGCTTGACGATTGTGTTGATTGACTCGGCCTTTTGGAGTGTGGGGGCGGTGTTTGCAGACAAGTTGGCAGAGGAGAGTTGGTGGGGCGGGTTCTGGCTATCGGCCTATATGTTGCCGTCGTTGGTGGCGGGGCTATTGGTGACCCGGTGGAGTATTGCCAAGGGTAAGAAAAGATGGGCGGCGAAGTTTTTGGGGTTTGGGGGGTTGACGCTGTCGCTGCTGGGGGGACCGATTGGGTTGCCGCTACAGGTGGTGGCGGTATTTGCCTCGGGGATGTTTTTGGCTTTGTCGATTCCTTTGTTGGATGCCGTTTATACGGATTTGTTGGTGCGCATGGGGCGGGAGAGGAAGCATTTGATTGGCTTAACGGCGGCGATGGGGAGTTTCGCCTATGTGATCGGGCCGGTACTGGCGGGGGGCTTGTCTGATATGTTGAGCGAGCGGATGGTGTTTGTGGTGATGGGGCTGGCTGCCTTTGTGTTGTCGTTGGTCCTGCTGACATTGATGCCGCGGAAGTTGAAGTTACCGCGGGAGAAGATTGAGGGGTGGGAGACGGCGGAGAAGAAGAAGTAGTATAGGGTATAATTATTTTTTCGAAAATCAAATGTCAGACTCGACACAGATTCTATCGTCCCTCGACTTGGCTTGGGACTCCAGAATGACAAAAAAGATGATATGTTGTTTTGAGTTATC
>CAYMQI010000078.1:0-4548 GCA_964392715.1 uncultured Pseudomonadales bacterium
TGTTGATGGGGTTTTATCTGGAGATACCAGGCCAATGCCAAAGAATTTATCGACGAGTTTGTAGATGGCAAAGGCGGAGGCGAGAATGGCCAGGCCCATGATGGCGTTGGTGATGCGGTTTCTGGCTTCTTCGACTTTGGCTTTGTCGCCGCCTGCCGTGAGCCAACCAAAGCCGGCCCAAATAAGGTAGAGGAGGACGGCCAGGCTGCCCACGATAATGCTAAGAGTGATGATTTTGGCGATGATGGCGCCCAAAGCACCGCCACTTGCGGGTCCGGGATCAGCGAGGTCTTTGCCGTAGACACCAAGGTCGTTGATTTGGCTTCTAATGTCGATGGTGGTTTGGAAGAGTGGAATCATGGCGCGAGTGATAATTTAATTGCTAGCGTCCGCCACCTGGGATGTGGGTAGTGCTTTGGTTTGATTGGTTTGTGATGGGTGAGGTGGTGAAACTGGGAAGGTTGATTTTGAGTAGGTCGAAGCCGATGGCGGGACCGAGGAAGTTGACGAAAGCGATGGTGGCAAAGAGGATGGCCATACCGATAATGGCGTTGGTGATGCGCTGGCGGGCGTTGTCGAGGCGTTCTTTGTCGCCGCCGGCGACGATCCAAGTGAAAGCGCCGTAGATCATCCACAGGAGGGTGGCGAGGCCGCCGACGACGATCAAGGCTTGCCAGACGGTGGCGATGAGTTTGGCGAGGATAAGGCCGCCGCCGCCGCTACCGAGGTCGGCGCCTGTGCCAAGAGCGTCGGGTAAGACGGGGTTGGTGATGGTGTTTTGGGCGATGAGGCGCATGTTAGTTTTGACCGGGTAATTGTTCGAGCATGGCGGCGGGGTTTAAGATGTCCAGGCCGAAGATGGAGCCGACGAGACCAACGAGGGCGTAGGCGGCGATGACGATGACCAGGCCGACAATGCCGGTGGTCATTTTGTCGCGGGCGGTCTCGAGTTTTTGCTTGTCACCACCAGCGGTGATGAACTGAACGCCGGCGGCGACGAAAATGATCAGGAAGAAGAGGCCGGCGAAGATGGTGATCAGGCCGACGATGAGGCTCATGAGGTTGGTGATTTGAATGGGGGCGTCGGCGAAACCTTCAGCAACTGGTTTGAAATTGCCAACACCTTCAATTGTGCCGATGGAGGTTTCTTGTGGATCCATAGTTTACTTGCTGGTGGGCACTCCCGGCCCGTAAATTTTGGGGTTTAAGATGGCGTCGTAGCTGCCAAAGAAGATTTTACTGATGACGGCGGTGAGGGCGAAGGAGGCGACCATGATGACGATGCCGATGAGGGAGTTTAGGATTTTGGCTTTGGCGGCCTCGGCCCTTTTGGGGTCGCCCTCCGAGGCGATATGGTCGAAGCCGGCGGTCAAGAGGTTGATGAAGGCATAGATGCCGGCGACGACGATGATGAGCTTGATGAGGTTGTTGGCGAAAGCAATGAGGCCCCCCTGCTGGAGGCCTTCGTAGCCCTGATCATTGAGGGTTTTGAGAGGGTTGCCGATTTCGCCAAAGAGAGCTTGAAGGAACATGGTGGTGGAGTAATTAGTTAAGAAGAGGGGTGCTGGTAGTGTTGAGAATGGGGATGCCGGTTAGTTTTTCGATGAGTTGGATAATCCAGAAACTCGCGAAAATAATGATGAAACCAATTATAGCACCGCTGATGGCTTGTTTACCCTTGTCTATTTGTTCGACGTTTCCCCCCGAAGCCATGACGGCGAAGCCGCCGCCCAAGAGGAGAAAGAATAAGATGAGGCCGGAGACAATGTAGATATTGGGAAGGATGGTGGAGATGAGGGTGGTGATGGAAGGGAATTTGCTGGCTACGGTGTCGGCGCTGTTTAATTTGAAGGCGTTTTGGAGGAGGACGGCGGCGGAGGCGGAAGTAGAAGATCGTAGATAGTAGATAGTAAAGAGTAGAAGACTGGGACAAAGTTTTTTGAGCATGAGATGATTATATCAAGCAATGGTTGGATGGTTAAATGGTTTCGGCCGTGGGCCGACGGGGGTTGGCTGGCTAGACGGTTTTGGTTAAGGATTGACTAGGGGTTTGAAGCGGAAATAGAGATACATAAGGAGGGTTTGCCAGAGGAGAAGCAGGATGATACCCCAGGCGAAGATGAAGGAGAGGGCGATTTGGGTGGGGCTCCAGTGTTCGAGTTGGACGGCGAAGAAAGGGAGTCCGAGAGTGGCCAAGACGTTGAAGCGACTGACGACAAAACCCAAGAGCCACCAGAAAAGAAAGGTGACCAAAGGCAGGAAGGTAAGAGGGCGGTAGAGTTTGTTGGTGGAGAGGCGGCGCATGGATTGGTAGGGGTGAAGGATCAGGCCCAAGGAGTGGGCGCTAAACCAATAGCCAAGAGAGAGGAGAAAGAGGCGTTTGGAAGTTTTGATCATATCAGCCCATGAAGAGAATAAAACGGATAAATTTAAGGAGGTTTAGAGGGTTGGTAAGAAACCAAAGGGAGGTGAGCAAGAAACTGGTGAGGGCCAGAGTTTGCCAGGTGTGGGTGCCCCAGATGTAGGCGAGGGGGGCCAATTGGTGAGGGAGGCCGCCGGTGGCGAGGGGTTGGTTTTGTTCGAGGCGGGACTCGAGGTCGTGGAGGTGGTGGTTGGTGAGCATGTTTTTAGTCGATGTTTTGGTCGTTGTAGGTGAGCTTGAAGGCTTGGCGGGCGCGAAAAAGCCTGGATTCGGCGGCCTTGAGGCTGATGCCAAGCCTGCCGGCGATCTGTTTGATGGAGAGGCCGTCTTCGTATTTCCAGAGGATGATGGTTTGGTGCTTGGGGGTAAGTTTGATGATGGCGGCGTTAAAAGCCTGGGCGGTCTGGTCGGCGGAGTAGAGGGGTTTGGTGTAGATCTGATCGACGAAAGGAACGTACTTGATGGCTTTTTTGGCGTAGAGCCTCCTAAAGTAGTCGGCGATTTCGTGGCGGGCGATGGAGACCAAGAAAGTCCAGAGGCTGGCGCGGAAGGAAAACAAGGGGAGGGAATCGAGGAAGCTTAGGAAAGCATCCTGGGCGATTTCTTCGGCGTCTTCTCTGGTTTTGACGCGGGAGGCGATGTAGCTTAAGAGGCGGGGGTGGTGGTTTTTGTAGAAGCGGCGGAGGGTTGGCTTGTCGCCCGCGAGGAGCATTTGGGCGATTTGTTGGTCGGTAGGGGACATGGGGAGATTATACAACGATGGGTGGCGGGGAGCGATTGAGCTGCCGTTGTGGATGATTTTTGAGGTTTTGGCGACTATTGGGTGTCAGAAGTGAAAGTTGGGAGGTGTATGGGACTCGAAAATGGTCGGATTTATGCGTTCGTGCCTATAGATGGGCGGGGAGGAGTTAATTCTCTGGTGGTGGTAAGGGGAAAAAATAACTCGATGACTTGTGTGGAGTGTTTGGATGACTTGGAAATGGGCGATCTTAATAAGTCAACAGAGGGTTTTAGGTGGGCTAACAATGGTCAAGGAAAGCATTATGGGGATATAGAATCGAGCGAGGTAAAAACAGTTGGGGTTCCAGTAGATGAGTAAGCAGCGAGCCGATTACAACAAGGTGGTGTTGGTGGACGAGCAAGATCGTGAGTTGGGGGTGATGGATAAACTGGAGGCTCATAGTAACGGAGGGGTGCGGCATAGGGCGATTACGGTGGTGCTTTATAGGCAGAGGGATGGGGCGGTGGAGGTGTTGTTGCAAAAACGGGGGGAGAATAAACCACTCTGGCCACGGTTTTGGGATGCGACTTGCAGTACTCATCCGGCGCTGGGGGAGGGATATGAAGAGTGTGGGGTGAGAAGGCTTAAGGAGGAGTTGGGGGTGTTGATTAAAAGCGGTGATTTAAAACTGGTTGATAAGCAGGTATACAGGGCAGATTATAAAGGCGGTTTGGCTGAGTGTGAGGTAAATGGGGTGTTGGTGGGGAGGTTTGAGGGCGAGTTTAAGGTAAATCGGGACGAGGTGGCCGATGCAGCCTGGAAGAGTTGGGAGGAGGTAAAGAAGGAGGTGGGCGGTAATAGGGATAAGTTCGCGCCGTGGTTTTGGATGATGGTGGGAGAAGGGGTGTTGGAGGAGGCTTTAAGCTTGGAGTGAATGATTGGGCTGGAGTTTGCGACGAAGGTGGTGTGATGAAAGAGGGGTTTATATCAATAAACTGGCGTGAGAGAGGTTGGAGATATCGATTGGTTATGTCAGTTGACGAGATTGAGAGACATGGTTGGCGGGTGAAGGCCTTGGGCGATGGGCGGGCCGGTAGTGATCAAGCTGTGGGTAGTGGAGTTGGCGCTTTGGTGGCGGAGGAGAGGGGTGGGAGTTTGATGGCTGCTACGAAGTGAATGATTTTTGAGGAAAGTGCGACTAAAGTTCTTGTAAAAATAAGGAGGTTTTTATGGGTGAGAAGATTGGGCTAAATGGAGATATGGAAGAGAGAATTCCATATGAGTTTGTTCGAGATTTATTGGATAAAATGGCTAAACATAAGGGACTGAGAGTGGATGGACTTGGAGGTGTGACGGTTCCTGTTGATGGTTGGAACCCTGAAGGGGGACAAATTGGTGAATGGGG
>CAYMQI010000079.1:0-3984 GCA_964392715.1 uncultured Pseudomonadales bacterium
GAAGGGTGAAGGAGGAGATTGATCTGGAGGCCTTAAAGTGCGATACGGGAGCGTGCCCGATTTAGGTTGTAGATGGTAGACTGTGCGGGAGCGGGAACTTATGGATAGTGAACCCTTTGGGGTTTGAGTGATTGATTGTTGAGAGTGATTTCTGTCTCTAGTTTATGTTTAAATTAAAGGCGGAGAGCTGCCCATGAAAATTGGACTAAGTGCCAGAATTATCGTGACTGTGTGTGTATCAACGGTGGTTTTTGTAGTGCTGGCGGTGGCGGTGGTGATAATGGTGTTGAAGCCGGTGGTGGTGGACCAGAAATTTGCTGGTCTGAAAAACAATATAGAGGCAACGGCGGATCGGCTGGATTTGTTGTTTGAGCAGCAGATAGCAGCAGTGTTGGTGTTGTCGCGGGAGCCGGAATTGTTGGGTTATTTGAGGGCGCGAGAGCGGGGGGGAGTGGACCCATTGTCCGGCGTCTCAGAAGAAGTCCTGGGTGATCAAGTGAAGGCGCGGATGACGGCTTGGATTGTCAACAAGATTTATGATCAGATCAGGTATATTGATGAGCAGGGCAATGAGGTGTTGCGGGTTAAGAGTGAAGCGAGTGGGCTGGTGGCGGTGGGCGAGCTTGTGAACAGGACAGAGAGTTATTATTTTGTGGAGGGGATGAAACGGGAGTCGGGTAAGGTGTATGTGGGCCCGGCCGATTTGAGCCGGGAGGGGGTGGGGGGTTATTGCCGGAGGAGGAAGCCCCCCCTCCTTCGGAGGGGGTGGGGGGTGAGGTCGAAAAACCATATAAGCCGGTGGTGAGGTTTGTGGCGCCGGTGTTTGGGATTGACGGGTCGCGTCTGGGGGTGGTGGTGACCGATGTCTTGTTTGATAAATTACTGGATTTGGTAGACGGGGACGGTGTGGAGCTATCAATGCTGGTTGATAGCAATGGTTATTATTTGAAAAATAGGTTAAACCCGGGGAAGGAATGGGGTGGAACGCGCAATTTGGCGATGGGGGCGAGTTTGGTGAAAGATTATCCTGGTGTGGCCGGGAAGGTCTTGGCGCGGGCGGTTGGGGTTTTGAAAAGTGATGATGATGTGTTTGCCTATGCCCCGATTGAGGTGGAAGGGAAAGAGTATTTTCTGGGCGCGGTCAAGATGGTGTCGGTGCAAGCGTTGTTTGCCGATGTGGTGAGGGTGGTAGTGTGGACCTTGGTGATAGTGGGGGTGGTGGCTTTGGTTAGTTTTTCTTTGGTGGTGACTTTGGTAATTGAGAGGTCGCTTGCCAGGTTGAAACTGTTGGCCAAGCAAGTAAAAGTGGCGAGTGAAGAAGACACGGAGATCGATGTGGTTGGTCACGATGAAGTGGCGGGTTTGGCCAGTGTTTTTCGGGAGACGCTTGGAAAACTGCGGGAGAGCAGGCAAAGGCTTGAAGAGAGAGTGGCCGAGAGGACAGCGGAGTTGATTAAGTTTGAGCAGGCGGTTAAGGATGCGTTTAATCAGGTAATTATTACTGATGTTGACGGAAAGATTGTCTATGCCAATCCGGCGGCGGAGAAGATTACGGGTTATTCGTTTGAGGAGATGCGGGGCAAGACACCGCGACTGTGGGGGAGGCAGATGGGGCCGGCGTTCTACGAGCAGTTTTGGCATAAGATAAAAGTGGAGAGAAAACCTTTTCAGGGATATATCACCAACTCGAGGAAGGGTGGGAGAAAATATGAAGCCCTGATGACGGTGTCGCCGATTGTTGACCATGACGTTCTGGTGGGATTTGTGGGTACGGAGCTGGATGTGTCGCGGGAGAAAGAAGTGGAGAGATTAAAAGACGAGTTTTTGTCGATGGCGTCTCATGAGTTGCGGACGCCGTTGACGGCAGTAGACGGACTGGTGGAGATGGTATTGGCCGGGGACTATGGGGAAGTGGGCGAAAACTTGAAAGAACCGCTTTCTGATGTGAATAAGTCGAGCAAGCGACTGATTGAGCTCGTCAACGATTTGTTGAGCGTATCGAGAATTGAGGCGGGGAGGCTGGAGTTTAGGGTGAGCGAGTTTACGGCGAAGAAGTCGGTAGCTGAAGTGGTGGAGTCACTGGCCGTTCTGGCTCGGGATAAAGGTTTGGAAATTGGGCTTGGTGATTTTCCAGAGAGTGTGGTGCAGGCGGATGTTGATAAAGTTGGACAGATCCTGAATAATTTGATTGGTAATGCAATGAAGTTTACTTTGGAGGGAAAGATCTGGGTATGGGCGAAAACCGAAGGTGACAGCTTGAAAATATTTGTGGAAGATGGTGGAATAGGCATTGCTGAGGGGGACAGGGAGAAATTATTTACTAAGTTTGAACAGGTGGGAGATATGAAAAAGAAGCCGGTGGGTACGGGGCTCGGGCTTTATATTTGCAGACAAATGGCGCGAAAGATGGGCGGAGAGGTGTGGCTGGAGAGATCGGAATTGGGAAAGGGGTCGGTATTTGGCGTGAGCCTGCCGCTATCCGGGACTGAGTTGGCCAAAGGAGTGAGCCGGGAGATTGAAAAAGAAGAACGAAACAGTGCAGATCAAAAAAGTGACGGAGGAGGGTGAGATGAAAATATTGATTGTTGAAGATGATGTGATGCTGCGAAAAATGTACAGCGATAAGGTGAGAGTTGCGGGCCATGAGGCAGTGGAGGCGGCCAATGGTTTGGAAGGATTGCAGATGGCAAAACAAGAAGCACCGGATGTGATTCTGTTGGACGTGATGATGCCGGGGATGGATGGGCTGGAGATGTTGGAGAAATTAAGAAAGAGCGATTGGGGGGCGTACATGAAAGTGATTGTCTTGACGGCAAAAGAGCCGGACGATGGGGTGATGGGGAGGGTGACCAAGTCTGAGCCGAGCTATTTTTTAAGCAAAGCGACGGTAACTCCTGAGGGAATCATGAATTTTATCAACAAGTTGGTGGAGGAGGGGGATGGCAAAAATATTGCTAGTGGATGATGATTCGCTGTTGGTGAGGATGTACCAAAAGAAGCTTGAGAATAGCGGGTACGAAGTGGCGACGGCCAGTGATGGAAGAGAAGGATTGAGCAAGGCGGAAGAATTCCAGCCTGATTTGATATTGTTGGACGTGATGATGCCGGGAAAAGACGGGTTTGAGGTGTTGAAGGCATTAAAAAGCGGAGAGTTAAAAAACAGCAAGGTGGTGTTGTTGACCAATGTGGGCGGATCTGATGAGGATGTGAAAAAAGGGTTGGCTTTGGGGGCGGAGGCTTATCTAGTGAAGGCCGGTAACCGGCCGAGTGCGGTGGTGGAGAAAGTCAAAGAGGTGTTGGGGGATTAGGCGCTTACCTGTTCTTCGAGAAATCTGGCGAAAAAGTAAGTGGGGATGGTGGAGAGAATGATGAGGATGGTGCTGCCGTAGAAAGTGTAGTTGATGGCTTGTTGGGCGGCGACGAAAAGATCTGATTGGGGTTGGCCGACGAAGAGCATGCCGATAGTTTTCTGGTCGCTGGCGGTGATGGGTAAGTAGGCGGTGAGGAAGGATTGGTTGATGATGGTGTTGGTGCCGATGTAGGGCTCAGCCTTGGTGAGGACGGTGTCGATGACCGTAGGGTTTGATTCTTTGGTGCCCAAGTACCTGGTGGTGCCATCTGGTGCCAGGAAAGTAGTGGCGGCCCGGTAATCGAGCGCATAGATAGTGGTGTCTAGGCCGGTGATGTCTTTGACGCCGTCGACGAAGGAGTTGTCGAGGGTGATGGTGGTGGTGAGGACGCCTAAAACGTCGGTAGTGGACTCTAGTTGAACGGGGATTGATGATTGGATGGCGATTTGGGGAGAGATAACACCGTCGAGAGAGATAAGGGAACTGGCTGTTTGGCTGGCGAGGGCGGAAGTGATAGCAGGATCCTGCGACGATAACGGGACGGCGAGTTCGTCGGTCTGGGTTTGGGCGAGGATATTGCCGTTTGGCAGAGTGACGGCGGCGAGGCTTAAGTTTTTGGTGGGGGCAAACTGCG
>CAYMQI010000080.1:0-2123 GCA_964392715.1 uncultured Pseudomonadales bacterium
TCAATCTTAAAGGCCGCTTTGACCTCCACAAAGACAGTGGCGGAGGTTATTGGATCACATCAGAAGGGTTACCTGGACTATATGCCTCTGGAGATTCCTTAGAAGAACTTAGAAAATCATTTTTTGATGCCCTTCTAACATATTATGATGTTCCTAGGGCTAGGGCTGTAAGAATCCCAGATAATCTGGAGTTAAAATTAAGAGAAGGGACGGTTATCAGTCCACCTGAAAAGAACGCCGTAAGCGTGATTGTGCAGCTGGCCGGTATATGAGATGGCTCATTATCCTCCAAAAAATGGAAAATAATGGAAAAGGTTGTTAACGAAACTTGGATTCTTGGAGGCTAAACGTATCGGGATTGGTGGACATGCACATAAATTCAAACATCCAACGCGAGAAACAAGCGATCCAAAATATAAGTCTATAACCATACCTAGTAAGATCCATAAGGACTTATCAAAACAAATGGTAAAAGAGGTTATGAAGTTTGGCTTCACCAAAGAAGAAATTAAGAACGCTTGTTAACCCCTCTCTGTCAAAATATCCCCCCACTCCTCACCCTCACCACCACGTCAAAGGACGAACCCCCAACCATGAAAGGTTCCGAACCTACAAAAACTACCAGTAACTAACCATTCCTCCCTCTTGATGCCTTAAGAGCCTTTCAATCATAGTAAACACCACAAAGACCCTATCGTCAAAACTGCCACCGCCTCCCCCACTCTGTCCGTCTTCTCTTGACTCAGCTTATCTACATAAGCTACTCTAGATCCATCACCATATGATGACCCGCCTAAATCTTCTCATCACCCGTGCCAGAATCATCTGGAGCAGTTTTCCCATCCTGGAAAAAATTGCCGCCCTTACCCTGGGTATCACTTTCGTCTCCATCCCTTTGGCCGTCATCTCCGTCAAACTGGCCACCAACAATTACCCCAAAGCCACCATTGTCGGTGATGAAAACGCCCAGATCACCTTCTCCCCGACCTCCCAAATAGACTTTACCCTGCCCTATACCGGCGACCCCCTCTACATCACTCTCGACCTGACCATCTCCGGCCAAGCCACGCCGGCAGCCAACCCGGTCGTCTATACCTATACCATAGACAACCCCGACGTTGTCGTCGTCGCTCCCGCCCTCAATCTAAGCCTCTCTGCCTTTAGCATTGCTCCGCTCAACTCGGGCTCGGCCACCATCACCTTCACCGCAGAGAACCCAGAGACGGACGACATTTACACACAGGCTCCCTTCTTCGTCACCGCCACCACCCCCACTAGCTCCAACTCCCCTTCACCAACCCCCACCGCCTCGGCCGGAGCCTCCCCCTCTCCTACCCCTCCACTCTGCTTCTCAGCCGACATCAACCACGATGGCACTGTCGATAGCGCCGACCGCGATATCATGATCAGCGACTTCTTCACTTCCAACCAAAGATCTGACCTAAACGGTGACAACATCGTTGACATCACCGACTACTCTCTCTTGGTAAAAGCTTACCATCAAACATCCACCTGCCCATAATGACCACCAAACCAACCGCCTACCAGCTCAAAAAATACCTCCCCCTCTTCATATTCCTGACAATCTTCGCCATCGGCGTCCTCATCGCTACCCTTCTCTCCCAGCAAAACCAGGACATCCGCCAGCAAGCCAGCACTCCCTCAGGAGGCGCCCAAATCCAGATCAATACTCTTACCTACTACCCACCCGGAGAACAGAGCATCGTTCAAGTTGGCTTCAACACTGGTAGTTACCACATTGACGGCGTCCAACTTGTCTTTACATTATCAGGAACAATTCCCCAAGACTTCACCTTCACCAAAGATCCCTCTCTCACCGACTTCGAAACGATCATCACCACTCCCACACCCTCAACTTATCAAATCGCCTTCGTTACCAGCGATCCCAACACACCATATACTACCAGCTCTTCTTGGAATACTCTTGGCACTTTCACTTTCACCAACCCTAATTCCGGCACCCTAAACCTCACTTTCAATCCAGATCTCACCAAAATGACCGCCCACGGTGAAAGCCCCTTTGCTGTTTCAGGCGAAGACGTTCTCTTGACACCAAACATTTACGGAACACCAAACAATTATTTCTTCTCTTTTGACTCTAC
>CAYMQI010000080.1:2223-3710 GCA_964392715.1 uncultured Pseudomonadales bacterium
CTTCACCTTCACCCTCCCCCAGTCCCATCATCACCCAAGAAGTCCTCACCAACTTCCCCATACACGTCAAAATCAAAGGTGTCGCCAGCGATGTTGGCCCGATTTACACCACAGTCAACCTTGGCCTCATGGGTGATACCGCCCCGGGCTCCAACTTAAATGGACCACTCAACAACCTACAGGTCCCACTCACCCACCTCCAGGGCGACACCTACCAGGGCACCATCAGTCTAAACTTTGACCCACAGTCTTTCCCCAGCTACTCAACGGGTGAAGCTTACTGGCTTACCATCAAAGGCGAAAAACACCTCCAACGCGCTTTCTTCCCCATCACTCTATCCAATGATCAGGTTGCCGACCTCACTTCCAAACCCCTCGAGCCGGGCGACCTACCAGACCAAGACGGCCAAGTCGACGATCTCGACCTTGATCGCGTCTTTGCCATCTTTGCCAAGCCAAATCAAACCATCGACGATATCCACACTGGAGACGTCAACTACGACGGCACCGTCAACGCCATCGACCTCGGGCTCATTCTGTCCACTTTGTCCGTCAAACCCGACGAGGCTCCATAATCAACAGTTTTTAGTTATTAGCTTTTAGTTTTTCCATGCACCTGCCCCACCCCCTTACCGCCATCACCCTCTCCGCCGCCGCCCTGGCTCTCTCCGCCGCGCCTGTTTTTGCCGGCACCTTCTCCCTTTCCCCCAATCCGGCTAGCCTAAATCCCGACCAGATCACTACCGTTACCGTCTCCGTCGACACTGGAGGCGCCCACACCGTCGGCGCCGACGTCCTCCTAAACTTTGACCATAATCTCCTCCAACTCGATTCAGTCACCTTTACCGGCAGCCCTTTCCCCCAAAACTTCAGTCATACCAACCAGGCAGCCGGCACCACTAAACTCACCAGCGCCTTTACCTCCCCGAGCGATTCTTACCAAGGCACCTCGACCTTGGCAGAGCTCCACTTCAAAGCCCTCTCCACCGGTACCGCCACCATTTCCTTCACTTGCACCTCTGGTGTTACCAACGACACCAACCTGGTCGAGCGCTTGACCGCCGCCGACCTGGTCGACTGTGCCGCCCTAAGCCAAGCCGCCATCACCATCACCACCCCCGACACCGGTCAAGACCAGGACACCAACCAAGACAACACCTCCAACAACCAAGGCAGCAACCAAAACACCGCCACCAGCACCCCTTGTACCGACCTGCCTCCAAGGCCCACCAACGTCCGCTCCGCGGTAAACGGCGCCAGTTCCGTCCTTCTTTCTTGGGACTACGGCCCGGGCGCCACCGACCACTACGCCCTCTACTATGGCCCCGGCCAGGACAAACTCTACTACACTGTTGGTAACATCGGCTACACCAACGTCTTTCTTGTCTCCTACTTAAACCCCGCCACCCCCTATGTCTTCGGCATCGCGGCGATCAACTCCTGCGGCCAATCAGAGACCATCTACACCCTCAACAAAACCACCGGTA
>CAYMQI010000081.1:0-3619 GCA_964392715.1 uncultured Pseudomonadales bacterium
ACTTATTAAGGAAGGCAATCACATCCTCGTCATCGAATGGCCCGAAAAAATCGAACACCTCCTCCCTCCCCATACTATTAAGATTAATTTTGAAACTCTCACTGAAACTAAAAGATCAATTTCCATTCTTAAATCTTAAATCATATTTCTTAAATCTATGAAGTTGTTCCTTGATACCTCCAATAATCTCCAAACCATAGTCAAACTTGACGACCAAGTATTTACCAAAAATTACTCCGCGCCTCGTGACCAAAATGTCTTCGGCGCTCTTCTGGAAGCTCTAAGTAAATCCAATAAATCAATAAATGCGATTGAGTCTATTCAAGTCTTCACCGGCCCAGGTTCCTTCACCGGTCTTCGGGTCGGCATTGCCATTGCCAACGCTCTCTCCTTTACTCTAGGCATCCCCATCAACGGCCAACTTCCAGGCACCATTATAGAACCTCAGTATGGCGCTCCTCCATCAATCACTCCACCCAAAAATTCCCATTGACACTCTTTCTTTATTCGTCTATTCTTTGGGTATATGATCACCCAAATAGAAGACGAAGTTGAAGTTCTGGTCCACTTCCACCAAGGCCATTTTAAACCCCTTCGTTTTCTCTGGAAAAACCACTCTTATTCCATTGGCTCCATCACCTGCGAATATCGTACTTGCGATGGCGGCAACGCCTTTATCCACTTTGCCACCCTCTCCTCAGGCAATCTTTACGAGCTTACCTACAATCTTCAAAATCACCACTGGCAACTCACGAAGGTCCAACCGAAAAACTAACGCACCTTAACAAGCTAAACAGCCATGCCCACTGCCTCCTCCAACTTCTCAATTCTTTCCTCATGATCCGATACTCTACCGCTCAAAATAACCCTATCATCTCTCGAATCCTGCAGTTCTTTCATCAATTCATCCATCCTCTTATAAAATTCCTCTTTAGTGGGAAATCGGCCCAATTTTTCCTCCAACTTTTCCTCTAGTTTCTGCTCCAGCTTTTGTTCAAGTTTCTCTTCAAGCTTTTGTTCAAGTTTCCAATCCAGTCTCTTATCAAACTCATCCATCAACAAAGCTACATCAGCCTGATTAAGAGTGGGTTTCTGTTTAGCCATGAACTCATTAAACCAGATTCCCCCAGTCATCTCAATTATCTAAATAGTCTCATTTATCCTATTTTTCTATGTCTTGCATCCTTCACATCGATATCAACTCTTACTTTGCCACCCTCCTCCAACAAAAATATCCGAGCCTGCGCGGCAAACCAGTGGGTATTATCAAAGACGTCGGTCGTACTTGCGTTATCGCTGCATCCAAAGAAGCCAAAGCCCTCGGAGTTATCACCGGCTCCAATACTCGTGAAGCCAAACTGCGCGCCCCAGGCATCATTCTCCAACCCGCCGAGTTTGACCTCTATCTCGACTCCACTCGCCGCCTCCAAAAACTTTTCCTCTCCATCGCTCCCCATGTCCAAATCTACTCCCTCGACGAGGCCTTTATCGACATCTCCGACTGTTCCCTTATTTATCCCCACCCTCATCGCTTAGCTATCCAGATCAAGCTCCACATCAAGAAAGAGCTGGGCGAGTGGGTTACCTGCAACATCGGCATTAGCCGTAACCGCTTCCTGGCCAAACTGGGTTCAGAACTTTCCCCTAAAGATTCCATCATTACTGTGGACAAACACAATCAGGATGATTTCTTGTCCACCACTGATTTCAAAAGCGTCTGCGGCGTCGGCTACCGTCTCGAGCATCGCCTCCACACCCTCGGGATCGAGAGCCTCTACGCCCTCAACTTTGTGGGCGATGATTTCCTCCATCAACACTTCGGCCCCTTCTGGTCGGTACAGCTTCGACGTATGAGCCAAGGCAAAGAGCCACATTTGTTCTCAACCATTGACCAAAACCCCCACATGAAGTCCGTTAGCCGCTCCATCACCGGCTACCGCCCCACCAAAAATCAACAAGAAATCAAACAAATCCTCTACAACTTAAGCGCCGAGGTCATCCACAAAGTTCGCGTCATGGACCTGGTCGGCCGCCAGATTTACGTCAAGCTCTATGGCAGCCGCCATCAAACTTTTTGGTCAAACTTCATCACTGTCAAAACCCCCATCAACCACTTATCGGATTTTTTCGAGATCCTTTATTACCGGCTCGGCACCCACCAAGTCGCCGGCAATTTCCCCGTTATCAAATTCGCCGTCCGCCTCTCTCTACTTATCCCCAAACTCTCCGACCAGCTCCTACCCGATTGGCAAAAACAAGAACGTCTCGCCAGTGCCGTCGACAAGCTCTGGCACAAATACGGCCTCTTCTCCGTCTACTCCGGCCTCCTTGGGGGCAAACAAATTATCAAGCCCGAGGTCACCGGCTTCTTCGGCGACAAAAAATTTTACTTTGGTTGATTTGTCATCCTTGAGTCCTGAGTTCTCCGAAGGGCGATAGGATCTCCTCATCGTTTATTGTATGATTCTTTCGCTTCGTTTTACTTCACTCCAGAATGACCAAATATTTAAAACTAAACATTAACTCTCAAAAATGAACTTTACTCCCGCTCCCGACATCCAGCAACACCTCGATCACCTCCTAGATCATCTCGACTTTCCCCACATAGACGGCAAACGGATTTTTGCTTTCCGCTCACAAGGCTCCAAAGCCCGGGCTTACGCTCGCATCTGGAGCCTGCCCCGCATTTGGCAACTCGCCTTAGACATCAAAGCCCACTACGTCATCGAAGTCATCTCCGAAAAGTTTGACCCCCTCCCCGAAGACCGCCGTCTCAAAGTCTTGATCCACGAGCTCATGCACATCCCCAAAAGCTTCTCCGGCGCCCTCGTGCCCCATCGGGGCGCCCGTGGCCGCCACCACATCCACCACACCAAAGTCGATCAGTACTACAATCAATACGCCAAATCAGCAGGTATAGAAATCAAGAAATTTAAACTGTTTTAACATTGTAAACATTACTCATTATTTCTTACTCATTACTTCTTAATGTTAACCATCCTTCACGGCGACAACACCGTCGCCTCTAGAAATCAACTCGTCACCCTCATCCAAGCCGCCAAACAAAAAGGCATCCGGGACATTGTCAGGTTGGACGGCAAAAAAATCACCACCACCGATCTGATCCAAGCCACGCAGTCCGCCAGCCTCTTTGGCAACGACCGCTTAGTCGTCATTGAACAACTCTTTGCCCGCCCCAAATCAGTCCAGAAAGACGACCTTCTCTCCTACTTAGTTGACGTCCAAACCGATCCCCACTTGGCCGACATCATTATCTGGGAAGAAAAACTCCTCACCAAAACCCAAACCAAAAAATTCATCAGTGCCAAAATCCAGGAATTCAAAACCACCAAACTCATGTTTAAGTTTCTTGAATCCATTCGTCCCGACGCCGCCAAACAAAATCTAGAACTGCTCACCAAGACCAAACAAAACGAAGACCCGGAATTTATCTTTGTCATGCTCATCCGCCAAATCCGTCTCCTCTTGCAGGTTAAAGGTCAGGGGAGTCTCAAAATGGCTCCGTGGCAGCTCGCCCGCCTTCGTTCCCAAGCCAACCTCTTCAACCTCTCCGATCTAATCAAGCTCCACCAAAAACTTCTCGACCTTGATCACGCCC
>CAYMQI010000082.1:0-3583 GCA_964392715.1 uncultured Pseudomonadales bacterium
GCCGACTACCCCGACTTTATTTTTATTGCCGAAGCCTATCCCTCCTCTCCCTTAGATCTTTCCCCTCTCAAAGACTTGCTCGCTACCGGTTTCCACGCCGTTTACAACAGCCCGCTTTATCATAACCTCCACGCCTTCTTCTCCGGCTCCCCCCTGGGTCATACCCTGGCTCACGTTAACTATACCCGCGCCAACTTCGCCCCCAACCAGCTGATTAACTACATCAGTAACCACGATGATCCCGCCCCGCCCGCCGCCGCCACTTACTTGGAAGCCCTCCTGGCCTTGATACTGTTTTCTCCCGGCATCCCCTTTATCGTTGGCGGCCTCCTCTCCGGCCGCTTTCATCGCCTGGCCCACCACTACTATGACGAACTCACCGCGGGCCAACTCGATTCTCATCTGCCTCCGGTCATCAACCGCTTATTCAACCTCCGCTCTCACTTAAATCCCTCTGCCACCGCCGCCCATGAGCACCACAATCTCTTAAAGCTCGACCTTACCACCAATCAAAAACCCGCCCTTCTTTTTGCCAACTTCGACTCTCTCAGACGCCCACTCGCCGCCCCCGCCACTTCCCCCGGCCTGCTTCGCCATACCCCTCCGGCAGCCTCTCTTGCCCCGGGCCAAGCCGAGCTCTTTTTCGTCTAGCTTGTTTGTGTTCTCCATTACCCCTACACTTATATATATGCACCAAGAATTGCCCCTGCCTCCGCCTTTGAGCAAGTACTTAGTCGGCGACATTTTTTCCCTCAACTTCACCCCTTCCGACCCCCGTCTCCGCCTTCGCCTGGTCACCAACTTAAACCGTGCCAAGCGCTACTACCCTTTTTCCATTGACGCGGGGAAGCACCACCTCTCCTTAAAGCTCACCAAGAGCGGTTTTTTTAAATACTCCCTCCAGTATCAACAGGTCGGGGCAGACTCTTGGCGCCACTTAACCGGCACCAAAGGCAAACGCCGCGTCTTCCGCCTCCAAGTCGACCCCGCATGGGTCGAAAAAGCCATCGTCTACAACGTCTTCGTCCGCTTTTTTCACGGCAAAGTCAGCCAAGGGGATCAACCCATTAAGCCTGGTGAGGGCGGCACTTTTGACGACGTCAAAGCCCACCTGGATGAGCTCAAACGCATGGGGGTTAACACTCTCTACTTCAACCCCATCCACTTGATCGGCGAGCTCTATCGCAAATATAACACTCTCGATCAGCTCGTCGGCTATCTCCAGCCTGGCAGCCCTTACTCCATCAAAGATTACAAATCCATCGACCCCGAACTCACCTACGACCGCGATACCAAAAAACACTTGCTCTCCGACCCGCAGCAAGAATTCAAAGATCTTATTAACGCCGCCCATGAACGCAATATGTACATCATCATGGACCTGGTCTTCAACCACACCGCCCACGACTTCGTCTTTCAACGCATCCGCCCCGAGTGGTACCTCTACAAGCAAGATATCACCGACCTAGACTCTCCTTATCTCTACCCCGACGACGCCGCCCGTGGTCTGCCCTGGGGAGATCCTCGCCACACCATGTCACCATACGATCACGGCATCTGGTGGGAAGACGCCGCCCAGCTCAACTGGGAATACATGATTCCCGCTGCCTCCAACCCGCCCCCAAAAAATACTTCGCTGCCGGAGATGTGGGAGTACTTTGGGTCTATCCCCCGTTACTGGATTCGCCATTTTGGCGTCGATGGTTTCCGCGCTGACATCGCCTACCGGGTCCCCCCCAAATTTTGGCAGGCCTGCATCCACTCCGCCCGCCTCGAGGCCCAAGAAGCCAAAAACAACTTAACAGATGATGTTATTTTTATCGCCGAAACTTACACCAACGACCTAGATAAGCTCCAAGAAGCTGGCTTTACTGCAGTTTATGGCGACTTCTCCAACCAGCTAGGTAAACCCATCCAACTTAGGGGTTATTTGGATTATATGTACAACCTTTCGGGCGAGCATTTTCCCCCCGGTTCCCGCTGGTTCATCTTTCCCGAGTCGCACGATTTTGGCCGCACTCCCCAGAAAATCTTGGGCGACCGGGCCGGCTCCGATCAACAGGCCGACTTAAAAGCCAACCAATCCCGCTGGCTTTTGACCGCCACCCTGCCCGGCATCCCCCTCATCTTCAACGGCTTCGAAAAAATCGAGTGGCAACCCGTCAACTTATTTAGCTACGGCGCCGTTGACTGGGAACGCGACGCGGACCTGCGCGACTTTATCAGCCGCGTCAACCATCTGCGTCATCGCTACCAAACCCTCCAGCGGGGCGACTACCTCTATCTCGAAACCAGCCAAGGCCTGACCGAAGCCACCCAAGTCTTTGCTTTTATGCGCCGCCTGAACCACCAAAAAATCATCATTATCGTCAATATGGACGTCTACCACGAACTTCCCTCCACCACCATTCATCTGCCCCCGGATTTTCCCGCCACCTATAAACTCACCGATCTGCTCACCAACACCCATTATCACCGCCAGGGTCGCGATCTGCTCGTCACTCTGCCGCCTGGAGAAGCCCACCTCTTTTTGGTTACCCACTAATTGGCCCCGCCCACCGTAGGCTCGGCCGAAGGCGTGGCCGCATACTGGTACAGTTCCACCCACGCCCCATTGTTTTCAAACCGTTGCACCGGCTTAAAAGTATATTGGTCCAACAGGATTCTACAAGCTTGTTGGCTCGGGTGGTACGGGTGCAAAATCACCACCTGGATCTTCTTGTCATCGGGCTGAAAATTGCTGCATACCTCAAAATCCAGCCTGCGCGTCACGTATCCTTGGTAAGGCTCGGTCAACTGGTAATACTCCGGGTATCCTCCATAAATCTTGGCACTGGGGTAATTGACCTCGACCGTGATTGAGCTGGCCCGCCCCACATAGATCATGTCCTGGTACGATAAATCAGCTTCTCTGGAAAACACATACTCAACCGGTGCTTCTATCTTGGGTTGCCACTGGATTAAAAAGGCGACCACCACCGCCACTCCAAACGCCCCCACCGCCCAGGTTTGTTCAAACCACGCCACTTCCCCCAACGCCTTCCACGCCAACCACAAACAGCCAAGCACCAAAAACGGCATCACTATCAATGACTGGCTTTCTCCAAACGCTCCTTTGGCCCCGAAATACACAATCGCCAGTGCCACCGGTATCAACAAACCCGCCAATTTTTCCACTTCCTCCCCCGCTAGCCTCTTCCTCTCCCACAGTAACACCACCGCCGCCCCGGCCGTCCCCGTCATCACCAATCTCCAGTGCGAAGTCAACATTGTCTTGGCCACATACACCACATACCTCAAAAATCTGTTCACACTATCGGGCAGCAGCAGGGGCACTTCCGGATGGGCAAACAACCACCCCGTCACGCTCATATGAAAAACATACCACACCAGTAGCGCTGCCACCGGTATCAGGTAAAGCTTTAAACCAATTTTTTTTACATCCTTTTTTCCGGCCCACTCCCACCATAGCAGCGCCGGCAGCACCAACATCGCCGATCCCTTGATCAGCACCGCCCCCGCCAAAATTAACATCGCCGCCATTTTCCTGTTGGATAACCATAGCGCCACTGCCGCCACCGCC
>CAYMQI010000083.1:0-1046 GCA_964392715.1 uncultured Pseudomonadales bacterium
CCGGCGATGAGGTGGTGCTAGCGGGGTGTGGAGCTGGGGGAGTGAGCCTCTGGCGGGGCGGGGTGCTTGGGCAAGTGTTGGAGGTTGAAGATGGGGTGGCGGTGGCAAGGGGAAGAGTGGAGCTTGGAGATGTGATGGTGTTGGGAAGTGGCGATTTTTATGGTGGGGTGGGCTATGGGGAGCTCGCGGCAGCGGTGGCGGTAGAAGGGAGTGTGGAGGAGATGGCCCAGAGGTTGGTGGTGCGGGTGGGCGAAGAGAGCGTGGGGATGGCGGTGGCGGCGGTGGTAGTGAGGCGTGAGGAGGTAGAGGAAGAGCGGGCGCGTGGGGGCCCCGGTGCTCGCGAAAGATTGGTGGGGCTATGGAGAGGGGTGTCAATAAAGGGGATTTATGTGCGGGGGAGGAACAAGGTGGGGATGAGGCGGCGGAGGTTGGGAGGGGTGGTGGTGCTTTTGTTGTTGACAGTATTGGGAGTGTCGGTTGTTTGGAACTGGCGGCGGCGGATAAACCAGGAGAGGCAGGAGGCGGTAGCGGCAGTAGTGGGCCCGGTGCAGGAGGATTTGAGCGAGGCGGAAGCGATTGGTGGAGCGAACCGTTTACGAGCGAGGAGCCTGTTGGTGGACGCGCGCGACAGCTTGAGTGAGGGGGTGGATAAGTTTGCCGAAAAGAGTGCGGAGAGGAAGATAGTGGAGGAGTTGCTGGCGAAGGTAAATGGCGAGTACGAGAAAATCTCGGGGGAGAGGCGGGTGGAGCCTCAAGTATTTTTGGATCTGGGGTTCGTGTCTGATGGTTTTGTGGGGGGGGTGATGGCAAGCGATGGTGAGCGGTTGGTGGTGTTGGATACCAACAAGAGCGTGGCGGTGGAAGTGGACAGTGGCAGCAAGCAAGCCCGGGTGGTGGCGGGAAGTGGAATTGGCGGGGCTAGGTGGGGGGGGGGGGGGAGCCTCGAGACCAGGCTGCGCATCAATGGCGCGGCCATCGAGACCGTGGCCGGCCCTATCACCTACTACCACTATGTAGAGGTGGATATCTATGGCCCCATCGAGGGC
>CAYMQI010000083.1:1056-3452 GCA_964392715.1 uncultured Pseudomonadales bacterium
GGGGGGGGGGGGGGGGGGGGGGGGGGGGGGGCCTTGGGGGGGTGGTGCTGGCTGATGGGGGGGTGGTGAAGGTGGGGGGCGAGGAGGAGAAGATAATCATTCCGGCTGAGGAAGCTTGGGACGATATTGGAGCGATGGGGGTGTTTGCGGGGAATGTGTATATGTTGGACCGGGGGTTGGGGGAGATTTGGAAGTATGTGCCAGCTGGGGGAGAGTACTCGAGAAGGAGATGGCTGGCGCCGGGAGTGGCGCCGGATTTTTCTCAGGTGGTGGACATAATGATCGATGGGGATATTTGGGTGTTGAACCGAACGGGTGAGGTGAGAAAGTATTCATTGGGGGTGCCCAAAGGGGTGGAACTCTCAGGGTTGATTACAGAAATTACTCAGGCCCAGAGCGTGTTTGCGACTCCCGAGCGGATTTGGGTGTTGGACCGGGGGGGTAAGCGGGTGGTGGGGTTTGACCGGGAGGGAGTGTATCAGGAGCAGTTGGAATGGGAAGGGATGGGGCTCGTCGGCGACATAGTGGTGGTGGCCAAAGAGGGCGGTGGGGAAGTGATGTTGTTGTTGTCTGGAGAGAAGATATTTTCAATTGATTTAAGTTCTAATTGACCACGTCAAACGTGGCAAGTCTAATTTTTAAGTGGGTTTTTACCTGATGGTAAGATAGGGTTATGGGAGAGAAGAAAACAATTATCAATAAAAAAGCCAAGTTTGAGTATGCAATCCTCGAAGGAGTGGAGGCGGGGATGGTGTTGTCCGGAGCGGAGGTAAAGAGTTTGAGGTTGGGGAGGGGGAGCCTGAATGAGGCCTTTGTGAGGCTTACCAACGGCGAGGCGTTTTTGGTCAATGCCAACATACCGGGTTATAAGTATGCGGATTTGACGGAATATGAGCCGACGAGGTCGAGAAAGTTGTTGATGAGCCGAAAGGAGCTCGCGGCTTTGGGGGCAAAGTTAAAAAGCGGCAATTATAGTTTGGTGCCCTTGAAAATCTACCCAAAAGGGCGGGTGTTGAAGTTGTTGGTAGGACTCGGGCGGGGGAAGAAACAGTATGAGAAGCGGGAAGTGATCAAGCGGCGGGATTTGGAGCGGGAAGCCCAGCGAGAGGCGAAGGGGAGATCGTAGATTGTAGATTGTAGATCGTAGATGGTAGATGGAGGGTTGGTGGAGATTTTTCCTCGAGTAGAAGTACTTGACTTTTCATACTATAGGCTATACAATGATGGCCATGGGGATGTAAAGCATCGACGTGATTGGCTCTTTAACATCGGCAAGCCGTTTTGAGAACAACGTAAAAGTCTCAAAAAATAACTGTCAACAAAATCAGACAGACAGTGGCCGGACTCATCGATAGCGCTGCTTCTGCAGTTGCTTCCTTAGTCTCCACTCCAGCTTTGGCTTTTGCCTAAACTGGCATTTATACACGGATTTTCTGATGTCTATGTATGGGTGAAAACTTAGTCAGAACGCTAGTCCAAAAACTAAAGCAGTTTGGATCCAAGAAATCGCTTTAAAACTCCAGTGTTTGAGTTGTCTGTAACCCTATCTGGAGTATTAAGTACAGACTACGCTTGTAGATGATGTTAGAAAGAAATTGCGGACCCCGGTTCATTGCCGGGCATCTCCACCAAAAGCCACAAATTTTTGTCGTGGTTTTTTTGGTTAAATAAGCTTGTGGGACTTTTAGATTTACTGTTTCCGAGGACATGCGTGGGGTGCTCTGCCTGGGGTGGGTATTTGTGCAGCGAGTGTGTGAATAAGCTAAGACCAGCGATGCAGGTGTGCCCGATGTGTGGGCGGGGGAGCATATACGGCGTGGTACATACCAAGTGTAGGAGCCGGTATGGGATGGACGGGGTGGTGCGGGTAGTGGCTTATCGGGGGATAGTCAGGCGAATAATCGCCAAGATTAAATACCGGTTGGTCGCTGATATGGTGGGCACGGTGGTGGAGACGGTGGTGAGCCTGTCTGATTTGGCACCGATTGATCAGAAGAAATGGCTGGTAGTGCCGGTGCCGTTGTCGGCTGCCAGGAAGAGGTGGCGGGGGTTTAATCAGGCGGAGGAGATAGGCAGGCGAGTAGCAGCGGAGTTTGGCTGGAATTACGGTGAGGTGCTGGTGAGGGTGGTGGATACGAAGCCACAAGTGTCGATGAAGGATAGGGAGAAGAGACTGGCGAATGTGAAGGGAGCGTTTGAGATAAGTAACAAGTTACAGGTTACAAGTTACAAGTTAGGACAAAAAAACATTTTGTTGATAGATGATGTGTGGACTACTGGGGCGACGATGAGGGAGTGTGCCAAGGTGTTGAAGAGAGCGGGAGTGGGGGAAGTGTGGGGGTTGGCGGCGGCGGGACAGTAAGTGGAAAATTGATCTGATTATTCTAATTAACCTA
>CAYMQI010000084.1:0-2901 GCA_964392715.1 uncultured Pseudomonadales bacterium
ATCATGGAACGGTCACTGAGAGTAACTGGCACGTTTCCACAATCCATTTTCTTTTTTGGTGACCCCTGAGGGAATCGAACCCTCGTTGCAAGGATGAAAACCTTGAGTCCTAGCCACTAGACGAAGGGGCCATGGATATCCTTTTAATTATTTCTTCTTTTGCTAATCTTTGATGTTTGAGTTGATTCTCTCTTTTTATGGCTGTTCGTTTATTTAAGTATGCTTCGTAGTAGACAAGTTTATAAGGCCCTAATGGTTTGGTTGATCTAACCTTAACCTTGCTGATGTTGTTTTACTCTTTCTCGCAGATCTTCTGAAAATCCCACGTAATAAGAATAATTTTTCTGACTTTGTAATATGTACACGTAATACATGTTGCCAATTATAACCTTGAGTCCCTGCCTGCGCAGGCAGGCTAGCCACTAGACGAAGGGGCCACATGCAATTCTTGGGTATAACTATTATAACATCAGGTCCACCCCAATTATTGCCTTTATCCTAAACTCCCCTTATAATCAACTAGCTCAAAGCAATTTGAGTTGGTTTCTTTTACTCTTAACAAATTAAATACCTGATTCTAATCTTGGCGGAGGGTCTCTGCGGGCCCGCCCGCCAAAATTTCCAGGCAACCAGTCTAGAAAATTAGGCGGGCCCGTAGCTCAGCGGTAGAGCAGGAGCCTTTTAAGCTCTGTGTCGAAGGTTCGATCCCTTCCGGGCTCACAAGATTGGCCAAGCTTTGCCCATTCTTGTGAGTCGGGCAAGAGGCGCAACTCCAGTTCGACCTGTCCGCCAAAGTTTTCGGCTCGCGAAACGGCTGAATAAGCAGTTTGCGCGAAGCAGAGAAACGACGGAGGATCCCTTCCGGGCTCACCAAGTCTTACTTGGTCAATCACTACCTTAAAATCCTTGCACCAGACAAAAACCTTGTTATAATATTAATACTCAGTCATTACACACATTTTGTCCTAATGGCAGCCCTACACATCTCAATCTCAGCCGAACCCCTTTTTCAAGTCAGCGGTTTTACCGTCACTAACTCTACCCTCACTGGCGTTCTCGTCAGCTTCCTCATCATTCTCTTCATCCTGTTTCTCGCCTCCACCAAGAAAAAGGGCTACCAACCCGGTTCCCGCCTTCACGTCTTCTTTGAAATGATCATCGAAGCTCTCTACAACCTAACTACTGAAATCGCGGGTCACCAAAAAGGCCCCATTTTTTTCCCGCTTATCGCCTCGTCCTTCATCTTTATCTTGGCTAACAACTGGTTTGGCCTCCTCCCCGGCGTGGGCACCATCGGCTTTATCAAGCCCGAACCCTTGCCCGTCGAAATCCCCGCCCAAGCCTCGGCCCCAGGGCAAGTTCAAGCCGCCACCACAGAACAAGCCCACCAATCAGCAAAAGAACCCAAATTTACTCCCCTCTTTAGGGCAGCCACCGCCGATTTAAACACTACCCTCGCCCTCGCCCTCATCTCCGTCTCCCTCACCCAGTTCTACGGCATCCGCCACCTCGGCCTCTCTTACTTCAAAAAATTTATTAACCTCAGTAACCCCATCAACACTTTCGTCGGCATCCTTGAGATCATCTCCGAACTTGCCAAGATCATTTCTTTTGCTTTCCGGCTTTTCGGCAATATCTTCGCCGGAGAAGTCCTCCTGGCCGTCATCTCTTTCTTAATCCCCGCCCTCGCTCCACTGCCTTTTTTGGGCTTGGAAATTTTCGTCGGCCTCATCCAGGCCCTCGTTTTCGCCATGCTTACCCTAGTCTTTATTAATATGGCAACATTAAGCCACGATCATTAACTTAAAGGAGGTTTTATGGACAATTTAGCAGTCGGCTTAGCAATGGGCCTTGGTGCCATCGGCCCGGGCATCGGTATCGGCTTGTTGGTCTCCAAAGGTCTCGAGGCTATCGGCAGGAACCCCGAAGCCACCAGCAAAATCCAAACCAACATGATTCTGGGCATTGCTTTTGCCGAAGCCATCGCCATCTACGCCCTCGTCGTCGCATTAATCTTGAAGTTTACCTAAAAAGGAGGCTTCCGTGGAAATTCAAATTCCCCAAATACTCTTCCAGATTCTCAACTTCGCCATCATCCTCGCCGTCTTGACCAAGTTCCTCTACAAACCCATCTTAAAGACCATCAACGAGCGCTCCCAAAAGATCAGGGACGGACTCGAGGCCGCCGAGAAAAATATCAAGCTTCAAACCGCGGCCCAAGTAGACAAAGACAAAATCCTCGCCGCGGCCAAAAAAGAGGCCGCCCAAATCAAAAAACAGGCCCAGTCCGAAGCCGAAACTCTGGTCAGCCAAGCCCAGTCAGAGGCTCAACAACAGGCTAAAAAAGCCATGGCCAAACAAAAACAAGCCTTCACCGCCCACATGAACGAGGAAACCAAGACTTTGGAGAAAAAAATGGCCCTCCTCGTTTCCCAAGCCACCAAAGCCGTTCTCCAGGAAACCTTGGGTTCCGCCAAAATTCAGCAGCAGGTCATCGACAAACAAATCAAAAACTTGTCTGCCGCCCACCTCAGCTAACCTGGAAAAGATATGAAAGCCATCGTCCAATCTAGTATAACCCTGTCTCCTGCCCAGCTCAAAGCCCTTGCCCTCAAGCTTGGCAAACTGGTAGAGGAGCCCGTCGATATTGAAAACCAAGTCGACTCCAAACTCATCGCCGGTCTGAGAATTCTTATCGGCAGCCGTTCCATAGACCTTACCGTCGCCAGCAGCCTAGATCAGTTAAAACAATCACTGTTGAGTCAGTAACATGCCAAAAAAATCGCAGCTAACCGACGACATTGTCAACTCTCTCCATACTCGGATCAAGGCTTCCAAAGCCACTACCGCCGTGGGTAAGGTCGACCGTGTCGGCGACGGCATCGCCTTGGTTAGCGGCTT
>CAYMQI010000084.1:2911-3402 GCA_964392715.1 uncultured Pseudomonadales bacterium
CTTGAACAACGTCGGTATGGGCGAGATCGTCACCTTCAGCAACGGCGCCCATGGCCTGGCTCTAAACTTAAGCAGAGAGGACACTGGTTGCGTGATCCTCGGCTCCTCCCAAGGCATCACCGAAGGCGACACCGTCCAAACCACCGGCCGACTCTTGAGCATCAACGTCAGCGACAACTACCTCGGCCGGGTAGTCAACCCTCTCGGTCAAGCTCTAGACGGCCAGAGCGAGCTCAAATCAGGCAAAAACATGATTCTTGAGCGCATCGCCGCTGGCGTTATGGCCCGGGAACCGGTCAAAACCCCCCTCCAAACCGGCATCAAAGCCATCGACGCCGTCATCCCCATCGGCCGCGGCCAAAGGGAACTCATCATCGGCGACCGCGGCACCGGCAAATCTTCTCTGGCCCTGACTACCATCATCAACCAAACCGACGTCATCTGCATTTATGTAGCCATCGGCCAAAAACGCGCCTTTGTCGCCCAAACCA
>CAYMQI010000085.1:0-2425 GCA_964392715.1 uncultured Pseudomonadales bacterium
CCTTCTCCTTTATGGAACCCAAAATCACCCGCCAATTCTTTTTCCCCGGCTCTATGGATCGTCGGGTGAATCGTCCGCTTGGTGTCAATTGGTCTGTCGTCCACCAACCCGCTCCTGATTAAACCCGCATATATTTCCGACTCGCTTGTCACATTAAAATCCCCCCCCAGGACAAACCGCTCCTGCCCCGCCAATTTCTCCAACAGTGACCTCAAAGCCGTCCTCTGAAAATCGTTTACTTCCGGGTACAAGCTCCACACAAAATGCGTCGTCACAAACTTCACTATTCCCGCCCCGGTCTCCACTCTGCTCCACAACAAAAGTCCCGGAAACTCCCACGCTCCGCCCTTTCCCACCACCGGCTCCTGCTCGTACTCAACCAAGTGTTTAAAGTAAAACTCGCTGCCGCTTTCCACTAACTTATTCTTGCTCATTATCGCCACCCCGAGCTCATACTCCACCGGCCGCTTCACTCTCCACATCGGCGCATACACCCCCACATACCCCAACCTCTTTTTGATCTCTTCATAAAACCCCGCCTTCCCGTGGTTAAGCTCTCCCAAACCGCCCCGCACCACTTCCTGCATCAACAGCACATCAGGCTTTTCTTGCTCCACAAACTCGACAATCCCGTCGAAATACTTTCCAAACCAAGCGTTTAACTGAATTACCTTCAACTTCATCGCCATAGCCGCCACATTCTACTCCGGCCAAACCCCTTTTCAAAAAAAACCCACCAAGCCAGCAACAAGCTCACAAAATCAGGGACAAAGTACCTTGTCAGCAAGTACTTGCTAAACAACTCGCCAAGACCTGAAACATGCACCCGTACGTTCGGAAACAAACCAAAGTATTTATCAGAAAACGGATACAGCCACCTGACTCCATAAAAAATCGAGTCTCCCGCGAAATGAAGTAACACCCCGCCAAAAAACGCTCCCCACAATATATACAACCTTTGTCGTGACTTTCTGCTAAGCGTCCAGCCAAACCCCAACACCACTAGTGTAACGAGCGCGTACAAAAACGGCGTGTGGCTAATAAACTGTCTGTGCGTCGAAAGTCCCGCTCCACTGGCCAAATAGGGGAGCGTGTCCACATCCGGAAACACCGCCCCCAACATCCAAAAAAACATAAACTTATGCAACAGTTCTTCTGAAAGTTTCAGCCCCAACTTATCATGAATCAAATAAGCCAGGATATAACCGGATGGCAGGTGTCCCAGTGTCACCTAAACTTTATAGCACATTCCGCCCACCCCGTGTCTACCTTATGACAACTGTATGACCACCGTATGACTATTGTATGACAATAGTTTGTCTTCCCTCTAGTTTGTCTGTCCTGAGGCGTACTTCACCCAATACATTACTTTGCCGTCAGCTTGCAGTTTCCCAAGCCAGGAGCGGATGTTGTTCGTTTTGTGCTGTTGCGCCAATTGGTCACGGGCCAGCTGCTCCAACTCTGCCGCCGTCTTGTCAGTCGGCAACAGGCTCTGGTTGTCTGCCAAGTACTTGGCAATGTCCTCTTCACTCACGCTCACATCGCCACTACCCATTTTTTCCATCAGCACCTGGACTCTAAACTGATCTTCCAAATTGGCCTTGGTCCAACCTTGAAGCGCCAGTAGTTGTTCCAGATCCTGGCCTTGGGATTTCAGACTGTCCTCAAGCTTGGCAATCTCTGCATTCACTTCTTCCGCCGTCGCGCTCACTCCGGCTCTGGAGGCTTCCTGCTCAATCAATTTCTGCGTAACGAGCGAATCCAAAACCTGCGCCCCTGACTGTTTCTCCAGCTCGCCAATTATCTGATACCGGAATACCGGCCGGCCGTTAACCCACGCCGCCACGATCAGGCCCTTAAACAAGCCGACCACCAACACTACCGCAGCCAACCCCAAAAACAGCCCGAGCTTAACCGGTGTCGACACCGCTTTAAACTTCTCGACAAAATTACTTATGGCTGAGACTTTCGTATTATCCGCCGCCATCGCGCTGGCCACTCCTTCCATTTTTACTGCCGGCGATGCCGTGCCCCTAACTTTTTTTATTTTGGACGATCTTCTTGCTGTTTTGAATCTTTTTGCTTTTCTTGCCATAGTTTCTCTTGATTTTTTTTATTATTACTTATAATAGATAAAGGAATCACTGCATACTACAACATTTTTCCTAGATTATCCAGCGCAAACAGACTCAATCCCCCTACGCCCGCATCACCGCTACAATTGTTTTCCAATCCTTCTTCGCCAAGATAACTATCTCTGTCTCCAAGACAAGGTGTCGTATTGTGCCTTGCTGCCAACCAGGATTTGAACCAAAATCGGCGCTCCCGCACCAGGCTGGGGGACCAGGATTCGAACCTGGATAAACAGCTTCAAAGGCTGCTGTCCTACCATTAGACGATCCCCCAACCTGAGGCGTGACCTACA
>CAYMQI010000085.1:2435-3315 GCA_964392715.1 uncultured Pseudomonadales bacterium
TTACTAAGTTTAAGATACAGAAAGATACAGTGTCAAGCGGATTTTACAGTTTTGAGCGGGAGACGGGATTCGAACCCGCGACCTTCTCCTTGGCAAGGAGACACTCTACCAACTGAGCTACCACCGCATTAAGGAGTATTTTATCACGCAACTAATAATACCAAAATCAGAGATTTCTTACGACCAACATCTCCGCTCGACTTCACTTCACAAACATCGGAATAGACTCTGGCGATGCCAGTGAAACGCCTTGTTCATCCAATTTTTGAAATATTTCTGACTCAATTGCTACTCCCAACTTTCTCTCTTTTGTCCAATAATCCTTAATTCCCAAATTTTTACCTGCTTCCTGACTGCGACTTTGAGCACCTGCGATTCTCTCTTTAAGAAGTACAATTTGACTACCTTGGCAGATGTCATCAACATAAAACAACAATTTCTCCAAAAAAGTTGCCTCCACCCCACGTACGACAAATCCAGGCCTGGTCACCTCAAGTAAACTGGGATCGGGGCTTATTCGATCAAACAGATTTTTGGCTTTCAGACGTTCTTCATTAGTAAAGTCCCGGCCCACTTTCTCCAACCGTTTATCCCAATCGTGACACAGGGCTGCTTTAACAAGCCTTTCCCTGTCAACCGCAGGCAAATGTAATTGCTCCGCCAAAACTCCGGCTACCGCGGCTTCAACCAGGCTGTGCTCGACCACATTTCTCCACGCTTGTTGGTTTTTATTCCACAGTTTTCCGCCTTTGAAAAGCAATCTCATCTCTGGCAGGTATTTAAAGGCCAGGTTTTCCCAGAATCTAGTCTTCCCTTTCCAATATTCTTCCCTTGCTTGTTGGTTTAAGCCGTCTCCTTTCCAAGTTGGTTCTGTCATAGG
>CAYMQI010000086.1:0-3309 GCA_964392715.1 uncultured Pseudomonadales bacterium
GGCTACTATAAAAATTACTTTTAAGTTGGGGTGGGCGGCAGATTTGGGCATTTGACTCTCCTAGGGTGCTGGTATTGGTTGATACTTTAGCTTACCTTGGTTGGTGGCAAGCTGCAACGTATATAGGCCTGAGTAGATTTGGTGTTGGAAATGCCAAAAATGTTTAAAGCTGAGGATTAGAGTTTTGTTGGATCGGTTGGAATACCCCAAAAACACCACCTGCCTGTCTAGCCTTAGGACTTGGGTAAAAGTTCTGATGGCTCCTTCCCTGCCTAGTAAGTGATAAGAATCAAGCTTGTTGAAATCGGGAGTCAGAAGCGGATCGTCGTTATACGTTAGTGTGAGAAAACTAAAGCTCGAAGAGTGTCCAAATTGTCTGGCTTTGGCGGTTGCTGTCAGGGTCCTGGAGCCGTTATTGGCGATTATTTCTAGACCAGAATCGGTTGGGGTAGTGTTGATTTGGCCACTTGGGGAAGCTATCAACTGGGGTTGGAGCGTGTCAGGGTCGATAGCCAATATCAGCTCTGGAGTAAAAGCGAGGCTGGAATTGATGGTGAAGTTGTAAGTTTGGATGTCTTCACTGTGTTCCCCAAGATCGACAGAATAATATTGGATTGAGTAATCACCATCATCCGCAAATTCGATGGGTTGGGTGTATTGTTGCCAGTCACCATCAGCTAGTTTGTAGAGAGTGTAGTCAATGCCGGCGGAGTTGCTGGCAGGTTGGTCGGTGGCAATTAAGCTGAGGGTAATGGGTTGGGCGAAGGTGTTGTCCGTGATTGGATTGATGTTGGCAGTGATGGTAGTAACCGGAGGCGCTGTATCCCACAACTCCCCTGCCAATGTGAAGTGGGTCAGGTGGTTGATTTGAGCCGAGGCGGTTTGGGTTTGCAATTCGAGTAAAGTATCTTCAGGCTGCCAACTATTTCCGTCCTCGCTTGAATAAATTTTGAGGGTGTCTGGATTGAAGCGAGACAGGTCGACGTCAGAAAAATCAAAGGTGAGGGTAAATGGTTGGAGAAAACTGGTAACTGGTGTGCCGAACAAATTATTGGCGGTGATTCTGAGAGAGCTGGAGACGGAGTCAACGGTATCAGAGATTTTGAACCAGGCTGCTTTGAGCAAGTGTAATTGGGTTGGTTCGACCACTGAGTTGGCCGGAAACTCAAGTTTGGCATTTTCGAACTCAAAATATTTTTGGTTGCTAGTCAAGTTTTCGTCCAGGTTGGGAATAGGATGTTGCCACAGATAGTAGCTCTTGTTGCCGATTCGTTCTGCACCTAAATAGTTAAACTGGTAGTGTTCCCATGGGTCTGGTTCCAGACTCTGCCAACCAAATGGGTCAGTAATGCCGTCGGGGATATTGTCGCCAAAGTTGCCGTCACCGTTTTTGTCTTGGATTACCATGAAATGGATATGAGCGGCAGTTGAATTACCTGTGCTGCCGACGAGGCCGATTTGTTGACCTTGAGTGACTTGAACGCAACCAGTGGGAGCTGTGGTAATCAGGTCGTTTGGTTGTAGGTGATAGTAGCGGGTTTGGAAATGGTTGCTGTGATCAATGAAAACGGCGTTGCCGATTGTTTTGCCATCATAATGATAACTGGCACAACCAGCAGCAGCGGCCAAGACCGGTGTGTTGATGGTGGCTCTCGCGTCTTTCCCATAATCGTACCCGTCGTGTTTTGTGTAATAGATTCCAGGTACTGTTTTATCTCCTCGAAATGTAACTACGCTGCTGCCGGTATCCTCAGGCTCAGACAGATTCGTGCTCAACAATGGATATTCATGGTCGAAGAAGGAATTAATAGCCAGAGACGCATTGCTAAAACTTATACCTTCGCTCTGGTAATCCCAGGGCAGATCCAGAAACGGCGTTGGGGGTGGCGGGGGCGGGGTGTAGTTTTTGATAATACGGATAATCCAACCGCCATAACCTGCAAGCAATCCTGGCGCCTTGTTGATACCAAGATAAAGTCGACCCGGATTAAGAACATACACGGTTTTTTGACTTCCCTCTACAGCAATGGCTGCGGAAAAAGGGCTGCCATTGCCAATCCGGGCCACTAGCGACCAACAATTTGCCCCAGGCAGGGTGTAGTCGTCACCGGCTCGGCAGTTGGAATCACCCACGGTTCCCATCCAGCGGCGACTAGAGCCGTAGATGCTGATAGTGGCCGTTGGTGTCACGCTTGCAAAATTAATAACGTCGCCGATGAGCAGATCTATGCCCGTGTCTACAGAGCCTATGGGTGGCCCCAGACCGAAGTCTTTGACATAGGTTTCAACGGCTCGCGCGCCAACAGGGCACAAAAGTAAGATTGTGAAGAAGAGAATAATGGTAGCTAGTGTACGAACTTTGCCCAACATAACACCGAAGAATACCTGAATGTCTTATCAGTGTAGGGGCTTTAGCATGTCAATGCAATTAGTATTTGTTACACACAAAATCAGTCTATGTTTTTGAAGAGGTAGGCAGCGAGGGCGCCACCGGAAAGCGGGCCAATCAGGTAGAGGAGGATATTGCCAAGATGGGTGGATAAGTGGGTAAAGTCAAAGAGCAGAGGCCCGACGCCCACGGCTGGGTTGAAAGCACCGCCGGATATGGGTCCGCCGGCAAAGGCGCCGACCATCAGGGCCAAGCCGATGGCCAGGCCGTAATACTGGTTGCCTTTGGTTTTGCTGGAAGCGGCCACATTTAACACCACGAAGCAGAGGAGGAATGTAAACAAGAGTTCGACCAAAAAGGCGGTAAAGAAATTGGCGGAAGAAGCCGTGGTGGGCAAAAATTTGCTGCCGAAAATAAATAAGTAAATCAAGGAAGCGGCCAACCCTGCCACAAGTTGAGTGAGTCCGTAGCGGAGGGCGTCGGCCTGGTCGATTTTTTTATTGAGGTAAAGGGCGAAGGTCACGGCCGGGTTGTAGTGGCCGCCGGAGATATGGCCGCCCATATAAACGAAGGTGGCCAAGGCAACACCAACGGCGATGGGGTTACCTGTTGCGGCCACGGTGAGGACCAGGAAAAAGGTGCCGATGAATTCGATAACGAGTTTTTTGTCCATGGATTGATTATAGAACTTAGTAGTTTAACCAAACAAGGTGAAGTTAGAAATCACTGTAAATGGTCGTGGAAAAATTCGACGGTGTTGGCCATGGCTTTGGTGAAATTGGCACCAGTTATGTTGTGACCCCCGCTTGGGTACTCAATAAGCTGGTGGGGAATGTTGGTTTGGTCGAGGATCTTATTTAAATTGCGGCTGTAGTCGATACTAACGACCGGGTCGCCAACGGCGTGGTGGATTTGGATGG
>CAYMQI010000087.1:0-3245 GCA_964392715.1 uncultured Pseudomonadales bacterium
TTTCATTACTCCGTGGAATTGGCAAACTAAATAAAATAGGCGACACCGACAAACCCCTATCCAGCTCATTATATTATAGTCCTCTCAAAGTCTCAGATGATACAAACCTTCTTGTCTGGAAACTTGGTCAGATGTTTTTTGGTAGCCGAGAGGATAAAGACTTGCTGGCCACGAGCAAGATGATAAGTGTCACACTTACCAGTTTTAAGATTTAAGAACCCGAGGTAGTTTTGACGGTCACGAGAACGGTTAACTTTAATGATGGTCTTTTCTCCCTTTTTAAGCCAAGCTCTGCGGCTTAATGATTCCATCATTAAGCCGGTTTCATCAGAGGCAAAGACTTCCCAAGTGGGATCTTGGAGGAGAGGTTTAATCTCCTCTCTGATTTCCTGGATTCGTTTCTTGATGGCTACCTCATCCCGATGAATATCAAACTTCTCTGGATATTTGAAACTTAAACGGTTAACCCGGAGAAGATAGTGATAGGACTGGATGGATCCATAGACGATTCCAAATTCAGCCCTAACATAATCTTTCAAGGTAGGAACATCCCAGAATTCCTTGGGTAATCCTTGATCTGAAGGTGGTTGTCCAAGAGTGTGTTTAATTTCTAATTTCTGTTCCCGAGTTAGTTTAGCTGCGTGTTCGTTATCGACCATACCAGAGAAGATACTGGCCATTCGTCTGTGTTTAAAATCAACCACCCATCTCTGGATGGTCCTGAGGTCACGCCCCAAAACTTTACTAATATCCACTAGGCTGATTTTCCGATCACACATTAAGACCGCATGAGCTTTTAGACGCATTAACTCAATGAATGATTTTGCCCCGTATTGTTGCAACAAAATCACCTCTTCTTTGGACAGGAAAAGATAGGTCACTCATCAAGTGTACCAGATACACCAGATCAAAAGCGACATTCTGTTTTTAAAGGGCTATAGGTACCAACTACAACGCGATAGGCTACGCCGTCCAGGGCAATTACTACGCCATCACCGAAGTCAGTGGCCAATGGGGACACTTCAGTGGAGGCTGGTTCTACATCGGCAACTCCGAGTGGACCCAAACCAACATCCCTGGCCAAAGTTCTGGGACATCAGGCACCACGACGACCGCAACTACCACCAACAATTCTGGAGGCAGTTCTGCTGGGACCCCAAGTCTCACCACCACCTCACCTGGTGTGGGTAGAGCAACTTCCACCACCGGCCAAGTCGGCAGCGGCCAATCCATCGTCACCGTATCAGTACAGCACTTCGGCCAGACCTACAACTTCCAGGTCAACACAAGAACGTGTGGGATTATCAACGGAGCGGACATTGTTGTCCAGGAGATCAATCGCTTTAATTCTGCGATAGGACAAGTCTACGTCGACTTCAGCACATTCCGAAACCGCGATGCCTACATCAACTACTTTCAGGTCAACAGTGGCCAACTCGAACAACTGCGCCACAGTGTTGAAAGCTCAATTGCCTCTCAAACTGGGTGCGGTTCCACTTACTACCTTGTAGGCGGACTCGCTATGGACACTTCTGGACTCGGCAACATAATGTTCGGTTATGCTATGGGAAGGTTACCATACGCCGCAGAAGCTACGCTGGCAAACTACTTCCAAAGCAGAAACGCTGAATCTATCGGCTGGCCATTCGACCTCCCCGACGATAGAAGCCAACGGAACCTGGGCAGACTCATCTCTCAGGCAATTGCAAACGGTCAGTCTCTGACTTCAACGCTCGTAACTCAACTGGCAGAGGAAGTTGGCCTGTTCTAGCACACATAACCTCTTCTCTCGACCTAACAGGGTCAACTTACCAATCAAGATTTGTTGACCCTGTTTTACTATCTACTATCAATCTAGCTTGGCGGGCCAAAACCATATCCCAAAACCATCAGTCCTAGAAACACCAAAAAAAACATTAATGTTAAAACTCCAACTGACAAGACACAAACCATCAATATCCGCAAAAACAGCCTACGAATAGAAAAGGGGTCAGTACTTTTCTTTTTGTAAAAAAACGAAAAAATAACCGTCAAGACCGACGACACGCCAACGATGGTGATAAGACGAAAAAAATTCTCAAACAATGCATAAAGTATGAAAAAGAAAAACAAGTCACCGGACGGACGGAAATCTCCTATTGAAGCTCCACCAACCACGAACCATCTGACCCAAAGTGTAAACAAAAAAACTAAGGCTATTAGAACCGATAACAATACTTCAGCCAACACATCTTTTTTTATCAGAATTCTCGCTTTGACCACCTCTTCATTATATCATCCCCAATCCGCGCTATTTATTCCCCTTTCAACAACCTCCGAAGCGACTTTCTCTAGTAACCTCAGGAATTCCCTGCTACTCTAAAACCAAAGATTGGCTAAATCCATCGAGGTTCTAGGCATTCTAACCTCCGAGATTGTTTAGGGTTGTTTAGAAATCCAAAACCCCGCTTTATGCGGTGTTGTTCATCTCTACGATCTACTATCTGCGTTCTACGATTGGTGGCAGATACGCTACAACGGCGGCACTGGCTGGGTGTCAGGCTGGGTGTCAGGCGGCTCCGCATACGTATCCGTCACGCTGAACCAGGCTTCCCCAGGTAACACAGCCCAAACCACCACGCCAACGGGTGGCTCAAATAACGGAAACATGGTAATTTGGGCACCCACCACCGAGTGTCCCACCACCAGCACCAATCTTTGGAATGGTGCTCAAGTCCAGGTCAACGGCGCACGGGTCACAAGCATCAACTTGAGGGCTGAGCCCAATCTTGGAGGACGGGTAATCACCCAAATCCCCGCGGGTACTGTTCTTACCGTCAGTAACGGCCCCACCTGCGGCAACACCTGGCTCTGGTGGAGAACATCCTACCAGGGACACACTGGCTACGTCGGCGAAGTCAACAACGAGGCTCACTACAACCTGGTTGCAATCGGGAGCAATCCCACCACCGGCCAAGTCGGCAGCAACGTACAGATCAGCAGAGCTGAAGAACCATGGTACTACTATGAAGGCGGATCTGGTTTGGTCACCTATTGGATTGATGCTACTTATCAAGAACAAGGTGGTAACCATATAATCAGGTCTCCAACCATGGTCGCTGAAGTGGACGAATCGCCTGGCTTCTTATGCCTCGTCACTGCTTGGGCCAGCGCAATAGATGGAACTGGCAGAACGATCCTGTCATATCGAACTCACTCATTCTGGGTGACAGCCGCTGGTGTTGAAACTCGAATCGACGGGTTCC
>CAYMQI010000088.1:0-3225 GCA_964392715.1 uncultured Pseudomonadales bacterium
GTCAAAACCATTTCAGTTCAATCCTCTTACAACCCTAGCTTTATCTTCAACTATTCCGGTTGGTCGGAAATACCGTAAATTTAACTCCCCGAAAAATGGTACAATTATTAGTAGGATCGGAGGGTAAATGTTGTTTGGTCCAAAATTTGCTTGCCTTACTTTTTCCGATACCAACCTAAAAATCCTAACCGCTAAGACGGGAGCAAAAGGTGTAAAGGTTTATTATTTTGCTAAAAAACCCCTTCCCGAAGGTATCGTTTTAAACGGACAGATTGTCGACGAAAATCTTTTTAACGAGGCTCTCAAGGCTTTTTTCCTGGAGAATTACGACGGCTTGAAAACAAGAAATCTTGTTTTGGGTTTAAATGAAACTGAGGTTTTTCTCACCACCGTCTCTTTCGATAAGAAACCAAAGAACTTGACAAAAGCAATCGAGGAAAAAATCGCCCCCAAACTACCTTTTGATCTAACTACCTCATATCTTACTTACCATGAGATTTCCGAGCGGACTTACCAGGTGGCGGCGGCAAAAGCAGAAGTTTTGCAGCAACTGACTAGTCTCTTTGAAGGAGCTGGTTTTTCTTTGAAAGCAATTGTTCCCACACCTTTAAGTTTTTTTAAACTTGTTGGTCCTTTACGAACACCATACCTGTTTGTTTCCCAAGAAGAAGATCTTATCTACTCGCTAGTTGGGAATAATGGCATCGCCTTTTCCTCGACCGCCCGCTTAAAGAAGGGGGCAATAGATAGCGAGAAAGAAATTATCAAGCTTGCTCAAGAGATAATTGAGGAAGAATACAACCCAGGCAAGACAGAGCCGCTTCAAAATGTTTTCGTCACTGGTAAAGACGCTGAGTTTATTAAAACTTTCTTCGACAGCCAAAATTTCAACGCCAAGGGTGTTAATCCACCAGTGCGTCTTTCTCGCCAAGTTCAAGGAGATGCAGCAGATTTTAGCCGCTGTCTCGCGTTGTCTTTCTTTGACAAAACGGTTTTTAGCTTCCCAAAGCTTGCGAATTTCAAACCAAAAGAAGTGTCAAGGGTGCCCAAAGAATCAAAGAAATCTAACCTAAAGTACTTAGCTATCCCCTTGGTTATCGCTTTAGCCGCCGCGCTATTTCTCCTTTGGCCAACTATCAAAGAATTCTTTTTTCAAAATGACGGGAAATATATTGAACCAACCAAAGTAGCAACTAATACTTCCCTACCAAAACAAGCTACCCCACCAGCTGATCAATCGGTTGCTACACCCAGTACCCAACCTAAGGAGCAGATCAATAAGGCCGGCTTTAAGATCCAGGTGTTAAATGGTACCGGTAAGGTCGGTGCGGCGACCAATATGCGTGATTTTCTAGTTTCCAAAGGTTACAGCGTCGTTGGCACTGGAAACGCCGATAATTTCAATTACCAACTCACAATAATAAGACTAAAGGAGAGTAAAAAGGAAATAACCGAGCACTTGACAAAAGATTTGGAGGAACGGTATGCTATTAGTGTGGGTTCTCCCCTATCAGAGGGCGAGAGCTTTGACATTTTAATTATAGTAGGAGGTGATTAAATAAAAAGATGCTGCCCATTATAAGGAAAAAGGGTGGATTTACCCTTATCGAACTCCTAGTCGTTATTGCCATCCTTTCCGTTCTTTTAGTAATCGTCCTAGTCGCTATCAATCCAGCTAGACAAACCCGTGAAGCTAGGAATACCCAACGAAGGGCTGACGTGTTGACTGTTCTCAATGCTGTCAATCAGTACTTCGTAGCTAATGGATCCTTCCCAACCGGTACTCCAGCAACAACTGGTTCTGCCGAAAATATCGACAGCACGTTGGCTGGTTTTTGTAGTGACTTAGTTCCCACTTATGTCGCTGCTCTACCTTACGATCCAAGTGCGGCCGGGGCCAGCTACACAGACTGCGGTAGCTACGACACAAAGTACACCATTACGTTGAACGCCGGTGATCGAATTACGATAGCTGCACCAAATGCGGAGGGTGGAGTCACTATCCAAGCGACTCGTTAGGCTAGGAGGTGTAAATAAATGTTGAAGTCAAAACAACCGCTTCTGCGGTTAAAAAATAAAGGGTTTACTCTTATTGAGCTTCTTGTAGTGATTGCTATTTTATCGGTTCTTTTAGTAATTGTCTTAGTAGCAATCAATCCAGCTCGGCAAACCAAAGCGGCAAGGAACACCCAGCGGAAGGCTGATGTTCTAACTATTCTCAACGCTGTTGGGCAATATTTTGTTGCAACTGGTTCCTTCCCAGGTGCCCTAGATACCATTTCTACCGGTTCTGCGCAAAGCATCGACAGTGGAAATAGCACCCTAGATGGGCCTGACTTTTGTAATGATTTGGCCCCAGATTATGTCGCTGCTCTTCCGTTTGATCCAAGAACCGGTCAGGGCTATGGCTTTACAAACTGTGGTTCTGCCTTTGATACTGGCTACGAGATAACTAAGAACACTGGTGATCGGATAACTATCAGTGCGCCTGAAGCGGAAGATACGACAATCAGCGTCAGCCGCTAAATTAGCCTCTAGCCGAAACTTTCAAAAACGAAAGACGCTTGAATTACTATTCCTCAAATTGAGCTGGGGAAAAGAGTGACGACGTGGATTAGACGCTCGAGGAAAATCACATTGCTGCCAAACTCTGCGGTGGCACTGCTTGCACCTAGTACTCCCTGCACGCTCACCGCATCTGCAGGTGCGACTAAGAGAAATAGCTCCGCTAAAGAGCCAATTTTTGTGGCGCCGTCTGGTGCTTTTATCTCCACTTTTTGGTTAATTTCGGAAAGTTCGTAGCCAAGCCTTACTTCAATTGGCTTTGACGTAGGTCCAACTAAGGTACTAGAACCAGCAACCTCGCTTGTAAAACCAGTCGTTACTTCCATTTTATTGACAAAAAAATTCTTTTTATCTATCCACAAATCAAGTTTCGGATTCTTTATCATCTCAGCGATTTCTTTTTCCTCAACTTTGGAATCTGTAAGCTTGCGGAAAATCTTTGCTAAAGTGGTTGAACCGGGTGAAAGCGCACGACGGTAGCTATCTCTACCAGCGATTTTTTCATCAGGTAATCTTTGGAACTTCTGGAAAAGCTTTTCTTTATCAAGGAGATCAAAGACTTCGTCTGTTTTCTCCTCAATATCTTCTTTGATACCCTCATCGCTCCTTATATCCGCGCCAATACTTTCTCTTACTACCTTCGCGTTTATCTGATACCAC
>CAYMQI010000089.1:0-3130 GCA_964392715.1 uncultured Pseudomonadales bacterium
GAGGGTACCAAGCGGAGGGGCCTGTGAAGGAGCAATTTTGGGACCAAGTGGAGCTTTGGGGGCCTGGGGAGAGAGGGGTCTTCTGGTAGGATCGGGCAGTTTGGGCATAAAAGTAAGTTGGTGATACTATTGTGTCTCTGGTTTTTTTATAATAGCACTCATGACTCAATTACTGCAACAGAGCGCTCGAGAAAAATTGGGAAGATTTTGGAAAGGGCGAGTGCGGAGGCCGGCGGTAGTGCCGGTGGTGCTCGTGGTGGTGGTAGCCCTGGTGGTGGCGGCTGGTTGTTTTGGCTGGTTATATCGCCAGAGGATTTATCCAGGAGTGGTGGTGGCGGGACAAAAAGCGGGGGGCAAGAGCGTTAATGAGGCGACGCACGATCTGACGGTGGCGGCGCGGGATTATAAAGACTATGAGAAATTGGTGATCGAGAGCCAGAGCAGTGCCAGTGCGTCGGGAAAGATGAGTTGGAGCCGGACGAGCAGCGAGCTCGGGCTTGAGTATGATCCGATCTGGAGCGTGCAGAGAGCTTATGGGTGGGGGCGAGGGCAGAATTTATGGGTGAGCCTAGAGCAAATTTGGCAATCGTGGTGGCGAGGATTCCAGGTAGAGCTGGTGTTTGGTTATGACAACGCGGCTTGGGACAGCCTGGTGGAACAGATTGAAACCGAGGTGGACAATCCAGGGGCACCGGCGAGCGTGAGGGTACTTGACGGGCCGGTTGACGGCTCAAAAATCGATGTGTTTTTGGGCGAGAATGGAATGGTGGTGGATGAAGAAGCCCTAATCAACTTGGTCAGAAAGAGGTGGGCTAATTTGGAGACGGGGGCGGTGGAGCTACCCTTCAGGTTGGAGCAGAACGTGATTGATGAGGGACAGGGTGAACAAGCCAAACTGCGGGCGGAGAAAATCCTGGAGCAGAGTGTGGTGGTAGTGGTGGAGAATGGGGTATGGAAAGATAAACCGTGGACGCTTAGCGGGGAAGAGTTGGTGGCGTTTATTGATCCCCGGGGGGGGTGGTTGGGCGATAAGATCGCCGAGTACGTGGCGGGAATTGCGGAGGCGGTAAACCGCGGGCCGCAGAATGCTTTGTTTAAGTTTGAAAACGGCCGAGTGGCGGAGTTTGCGCCGGGACTGGACGGACTGGCGGTGGATGAAGAAGGGTCGGTGGGCAAGATGGAAGAGGCGCTCTCGGGCCTGGAGGGGGAGGCCGGCGACCAGGTGGTGGAGTTGGTGGTGGTGGTAAATCCGCCTGAGATAGCAACGCCGGATGTAAATAATTTGGGGATTGTTGAGTTGCTGGGACGGGGGGAGAGCACTTTTTACCACTCGATTCCAGGGAGGATTCATAATGTGGCGTTGACGGCGTCAAAATTGAACGGGGTGTTGGTACCGCCTGGAGAGGTGTTTTCGTTTAATCAAACCATTGGGGATGTGAGCGCGGCGACCGGTTACCAGAGCGCATATATTATTAAGGAGGGAAGGACGGTGCTTGGCGACGGGGGCGGGGTATGCCAGGACAGTACGACGCTGTTCCGGGCAATTCTGGGGGCGGGTTTGCCAATAATTGAGAGGCGGGCACACGCCTACCGAGTGGGGTATTATGAGCAAAACAGTGAGCCGGGGTATGACGCGACGGTATTTTCTCCCAGCGTGGACCTGAAATTTACAAATGATACGCCGGCTAATATTTTGATACAGGCGACGGCTGATACTAAAAACTTGAGCTTGGTGATTGAGCTTTATGGGACGAGCGACGGGCGGGTGGCGACCACCAGCAATTACCAGAAATGGGGAGCGGTACCGGCGCCTCCCCCACTCTATCAGGACGACCCAACTCTACCCCCAGGGGTGGTCAGACAAGTGGACTGGGCTGCCCCGGGCCTCAAGACTAAATTTGACTATACGGTGACCCGAGGCGGAGAGACAATTTTTGAGAAGACGTTTTATTCTAACTACCGGCCGTGGCAAGCGGTGTACCTCAGAGGAGTTTAGTAGATCTTAGATGCCAGATCGTAGATGGTCGAAATGATCCTTTGGTCTGGTGGTAAAATTTCCTGATGAGAATACTGGCGATTGAAACTTCCTGCGATGAAACTGCTTGTGCAATAGTTGAAAGAACGGAGCCTGGTTTGGTGCGGGTGGTGGCCGAGACGGTGGCCAGTTCCGGGGAGCTGCATGTAGTAACCGGCGGAATTGTGCCGGAGGTGGCGGCGAGGGAACAAATGAGGGCGATGGTGCCGGTGATTGTACAGACAATAAGTAAAGCTGTGCAAAATCCAAAACAATATCTAATCGCCAATAACCAAATTCGAGACTGGGCGCGGGAGAATATTGAGGCGATTGCGGTAACGGCCGGGCCTGGATTGATTGGATCGCTATTGGTGGGGGTGGAGTCGGCCAAAACCCTGGCTCTGGCCTGGGAGAAGCCGTTGATTCCGGTAAATCATCTGCGGGCGCATGTGTATGCGAACTGGTTGGAAAGCGAAAAATTAAAAACTAAAAATGAAAAACATCAACTTAAAATTCAAAATTTGACAAGTGCGCCTGAGTTGCCGGCGATAGGATTGGTGGTGTCTGGAGGGCACACTGATTTGGTGTTGATGAAGGGCTTTGGTGAATTTGAAATGCTGGGATCAACCAGGGATGATGCGGCTGGTGAGTGTTTTGATAAGTGCGCCAGAGTGTTGGGACTCCCCTATCCGGGAGGACCAGCCATAGCCGCTAGCGCGGCTAAATTCAAAATGATAAATGACAAATTACATACAAAGTTGCCAAGGCCGTTACTTTATGAGGATACTTATGATTTTTCGTTTTCAGGCTTGAAAGTGGCGATGCAAAGGGAACGAGGAAAGAATGAGGAAGAAAGAATGAAGAATGAAGTGGCGGAGTTGGCCTTTGAGTTGCAGGAGGCGGTGGTGGAGGTGTTGGCAGCCAAAGCGATGAGGGCGGTGGAAGAATTTAAGCCGAAAAGTTTTCTTTTGGCTGGAGGGGTTGCGGCAAACAAGCGCTTACGCGCAGTGCTAAATGCTAAATGCCAAAATCTTAATGTGCCCAGGTACGTACCTGAAATGAAGTGGTGTACGGATAACGCGGCGATGGTGGGGGCGGCGGCAGTTTTTGAGGCTA
>CAYMQI010000090.1:0-3015 GCA_964392715.1 uncultured Pseudomonadales bacterium
GAAGTTGATTCCCCGATGGTAAGATCGTGGAGCTTCAATTAATCACTGCTTAGTATGCGGAGATACGGACGAACGGTAGATGGCAAAGGGGAGGCAAAAAAGCGTTGGTTTTGGGTAAAATTCGGTAAAAAAATGAAGGGTTGTTGTTTGCACAATTGAGGCTGATTGGGGAGAACCTCCAATCGACCATCAGGGAGTTTCCAGGCTAAAATAGTCCTTGACAGGGTTTTATAAACCGTTCAGAATGTGAGTAATGAAACTGTCCAAATTCTTCTCGATAATGGTTTTGACTGCGCTGATTACTGTGCTTTTGGGGAGTGTGTTTGTGATTAATGCTTCTCGAGTGAGGGCGCAAGAGCCCGCCGATGATGGGGCGGAGACGGTTGACGGTGGGGAAGTGCCGGATGTGGGCAGCTTTGGCGATATTGTGATGCGTATCGGGGAACAATTTGAACTGCTGACAGCCCGAACTGAGGAGAGGAAAGTAGAGCTTGAGGAGAAGTTTGAGGCGCGGCGGCGGGCGCAGTTGACCAGATTGGAAGCGCTGCCCGATGACCACCCCAGAAAACAGGAGTTGATTGACAGATTGGAAGAGCGGCACCAGAAGATAATTGATAGTATCGAGGCGCGGGCGGTCAAGCTTGGGACCAGGCGCGAAGAGATTCTGCAAAAACTTGAGGAGCGAAAGAGCCTGTTTGAACAGAAAAAAGAAGAAGTGATGATGAAGCGCGCGGAAAGGCAACAACTTTTGGAGCAAAGGAAACAGGATGTGCGCAACAAAGTGGAGGAAAAAAGGACCCAGATGCAAAACCGAGTGGAGAATAAAGCTTCTGATGCAGGGATAAAGCAGGAGCAGGCCCTGCAAGAGAAGGCCAAGCTTCAAGATGCCAGGGAGGTTTTTAAAGACAGAGTGGAGAAAATAGAGCCGGCGAAGGTCATAGACGCCGCGCGGGTTGAGGGTGCAGTTGACTATCAGCCTAGTAATTTACTCGAGAGTATCGGGTACTTTCTGGAGGGTTGGTAGTCCTTCTTGGGGCGGGCCACTGTCGCAACTATATGATTGCCGGAAGAGGGGATGATCCTTTATTTTCTGGTGCAAGGCGCCCCTGTGTGTGGCTTCAGGCGCAGTGATACCAGACAGGATAGGCTGGATTGCTCAAGGTACGAGCGACCGGTCGAGAATGTATAACCAGCCAGAGGCTTGCGGCTGGACAAAGAGATTGGTGAGATAAACAAAACTGACCCAAGGTGAGAGGGTTGTTTTTTTGTATTGGTTGGTGGTGGGTGGGGGTGAGTGGTTGTAAAAGGAATTTGGGGCGTTGATGGTAGATAGTAGATGGCAGAACGTAGATCGTAGACAAGGAGTTAGAAAATATGTTTGGATGTTGGCATGGGGAAATTAAGTGTTGAGGTAAAGATCGGGTCGGAAGTGGGTGGGCGCTTGAGAGGTGTCGAGCCACCAGAAGTTTTGAGTGAGGGAATATCTCGGGGTGACTGGTGGCTTAGAGATTATTGGGAGGGAATGATAAATAAAGCGGTGAGGAGCTTGAACGGTAATAGTGGAGTGATGCTCGCGTTTTTGAGTGATGAGAATAGGAATATGGTAGTAGCTCAGGGTGAGTGTGTGTGTGATGTGTTTTGGGCCGAATACAGAAGGATGGTGGGTGATTTTCTGCAAACGGTGTTTACTCGGTTGGGGGAGGGTGGGGTGGGAGAAGCTGAGCTTGGTGGGTGGTGGGAGTATTGGGGATATCTGGTAGAGAGTGAAATGCCAAGTGTGGACGAAGGGGAGATTGAGGAGATACCGGGACAGTTTGGTGGGATCCACACGCTCGCGACGTTTATCGAGCGGAGGAGAACAGGGTTTGGGTGATCGGATTGAGGTAGTGGGGGGTGTTTAGTGAGATTCTGGTTGCTCTGGGCGGGTTTGTTGGTAAAATGTCGGCCAGTGAGGCGGAGTAATTTATGGCTCGTAAAGAGGGATTGGGATCAGGGGAATTGCCGTCGGTCGAAAGACTCAAAGCTTTGGCCGATATGTTTGACACGGCTCAACTTGCGAGTGATTGGGAAAACGCTGGCGCGGCGTTTACCAGAGTCTTTGAGACAGCTATGGGATTGGTGAGGAGATCAGATGGGGTAATTGATCCAGTTCGGTTTGGGGTGGCTTTTGGGGGAGAAGAAGTGGCTTTTGATCTACTGTCTGGTTTAGTATCGTGTGGAGAACGAAACGTAACAATATCGCCGAAGCCGCGATTGGTGTTGGTGGGCTTGAGGCTTGATGGTTTTTCTCCTAAGTCGGTAGTGGAGTTGGCGGAGATTGTTTGGCCTCACAGGAAAGCGGATGGGAAGAGAGATGAACCGCTGTTGAGGGTCCAGGTGTCGGTTACAAGAAGAGAGTTGAATAAAGTTGTCTCAGGACTAGGAGGGACGATAGGGAGAAGAGATCGTTGGTCAAGGTATGAGTGGAGAGTGATAAGTAACTGAATAAAAGTTGCGGCCTTGGATTGTGATAGAATAATTGCAGTTTACAGAGGCGTTGCCGTCCTTCGCCAAGGCTTCGGACGGTGCAAGCAGAGTCGCGACTTGTAATTCTTGAAAGATTCTATCGCCGAATTAATTCGGCTCCAGAATGACATTTTAAGAGCGCCGATTGGGCAAGCCAAGTCTAACTTGGCTTGAGTCCAGTCCGGGTAAGCCCGTGACAGCAGGATAAGATTGGTAATTAGTAAACAGTAACTAGTAATTAGTAAGAAAAACGCTAATTACTATTTACCAATTACTGATTACTAAATTAAGGTGGTACCGTCCTTCGCATAAAGGTTCGGATGGCTGGCCGTTCAGATAGGAAGGCAAGCCGTTTGAGCCAGAAGGGCTCTTTGGGTTGCCGCCTTTTTTGTGCTCAAGAACACAATAGGCCTGTACGTCAAAGGACGGACCTTTGACGTACACCTTTAAGGGTTGAACCTTTGAAGGTATGGTGGGGAAAAAGGGGAGAAAATATAGTAAATTAAGAGA
>CAYMQI010000091.1:0-3001 GCA_964392715.1 uncultured Pseudomonadales bacterium
AACAAAAAGTCTTCGACCTTATCGGTTTTACCAAAGAACAAACCCAACAATTCGAGCACATGCTTACCGCTTTTACTTACGGCGTCCCCCCTCACGGCGGCATCGCTCCAGGACTAGACCGCTTCCTCATGGTCGTCCAAGGAGAACCAAGCATCAGAGAGGTCATGGCCTTCCCTGCAGTTTCATCAGGCAAAACCTCAGTCGTTGACGCACCTTCAAAAGCCACCGCTGAACAACTGGCCGAGCTTGGCCTTTCTCTCAACACCTCCGCCATCAATTCTCAAGCCTCCCTTTTTGCCCGCATCCGCGCCAAACTGGACAATCTCAATATCAAATATCAGGTCATCGAACACGAACCAGTTTATACCAGTCAAGACGCCGCCCGCCTCCGCGACACCGATATCAAAGAGGGCGCCAAAGCCCTGGTCATGATCGCCGACAAAAAACCCATTATGGTCACGCTCTCCGGCGCCGCCAAAGCCGACTTCAAGCTCCTCAAAAAACTCTTCGGCTTCAAAGACTTAAGGATGGCCACACCCGAGGAAGTTGAGCAGATCACCACTGTCAAGATCGGCGCCGTACCCCCCTTTGGCAGCCTTGCTGGCATCCCCACTTTTCAGGATGAATCCTTAGCGGCCAACAAAAACATCACCTTCAATGCTGGACACCACCAAAGATCCATCACCATGTCTTACCAGGACTACCTCCGCGCCGAACAGCCCACAGTTGCCAACTTTTCCAAAAACTGACCATGACTAAAGCCATATCTGCCCCGCCGCTTTTGTCCGCCACTCGCGCCCGTTTGGCCTCCTTCATCTCATTTCTGCGCACCCATCCGTTCAAGAGCTTACTCATTCTTCCCTTTATCCTCGTTCTGGCTGCCATTCCCTCTTCCACTTACCAGCCGTCGCTAAAACTACCCCTACTGCGCGCCTATTACCAACAACCCCCACAGTTACCCCCACCCCCGCCGGTTCCGGTCAAAGACCCCAACGCCCCCATTCCCGTCCTTTCTGCCAAAGGCGCCATCATCATTGACCCGGAATCCTCCTCTGTCCTTTTCGAACACAACGCCGACCAGCTCTTAATGCCCGCCTCTACCACCAAAATCATGACCGCCCTCGTCGCCCTGGACACCTTTCCTCTCGACCAAGTCATCACCATCGACCAGGAGGAGCACACCATCGGCCATACCATGAACTTAATCCGTGGCGAGCAAATCACCGTCCGCGACTTGCTCTATGGCATGCTCATCGCTTCGGGCAACGACGCTGCCCTGGCCCTGGCCCTGTCTTACCCGCAGGGAGGCTACACCGGTTTTGTCGCCGCCATGAACCGCAAAGCCGCCGACCTTCACTTAAACCACACCACTTACAAGAACGTCTCCGGCGTCGAATCACCCGGCCACCTGACTACCGCCCGCGACCTGGCCCGCTTGGCCAGTTATGCCCTGCAACACGATCTCTTTGCCCAAATCGTCTCCACTCCCCGCCTTGTCATCCAAAGCAGTGATGGTCGCTTCACTCACGACCTGCAAAGCACCAATCAGCTCCTCGGCATGGTTGACGGCGTCACCGGCGTCAAAACCGGTTGGACCGAAAACGCCCTCGAGTGTCTGGTCATCTCCGCCACCAGAGAGGGCCACTCCATCATCACCGTCGTCCTCGGCAGCCTCGACCGCTTTGGCGAATCCCAAACCCTCATCGATTGGACTTACCAACACTACACTTGGGAATCTATTGCTGACCCGTCGTAGCCGCGGCCACCGCCGGCACGTACGCCACTAATCCTTCATCCCCGGAAAAAACATAAATCGGCTGCAAATACTTTTGCCCGTCAAGTGAGTCAAAATACCCCAAGCTCACTTCCCGCACCACCGCTTCACTGCCGGTTTTTGGCGTCCGCGCCACAAACCCTTCCCCTCGCGTCAATTTCTCCCACGCTTCTTGCCCGCCAATAAGCGGATAGGTCTGGTAATTCTCATAATCTACCTGAGTGTGTTTATACCAAGCGTACACAAATCTCTCTCCCTGGTCTCTCGAGCCGCTCACAATCACCCTCGCCACGCCCTGGTCCGGATCGGCCGGCAGTACTGGCAAAACGCCGTCAACACTCTCCCGGTACAAATCTACCCTGACCATATCCGCTTCCGACAAGCTCACCGCCGCCGTCAACCTCCCGCCCGTGTACTTTAAATTGGTCACCCGCACGACTCCGGCTGCCATATCCTCAGGTAGCGACCCGGACCTTTTCAAAAAGTCTTTTGCCTCCATCACCGTCTGTGCCTCTGTGGGTATCAGCTTCACGTTCAAAAATCCCGGATCATTCTGCCACGACACACTCATCTCAAAGTTCTCTTTGGCATAATCAAGCTCCAATGTCGCCAGCAGCGGCTGCGACTTGCTCCAGCGGTAAAGCGATCCGGAAATTTGTTGCGGTTCAAACACAAACCCCATCGCCGCCGCCCTTTGTTTACCCCGATCCAAGCCCAACAACGTTGGCTTTTTCTCTTCCACCAAAAAAACTTTGGCCGTTGGCCCGAAACTAGCGACAGTCCCATCTACCGTTTCCAATTTGTAACTCAACTGCCCCACTTCTTTTTTGGGAAACTCTATCGCTGGCAGCACTCCAAAACCCATTGTCGCCGGCAGTGGCGCCGGCGGGTTGAGCGTTTTGTAAAGCCGGATGAGCCACGAAAGTAACATTTGCCCCACCATCAACACCGCCAGAAATACCACTACATACTTAAAGCCTACTTTAGTCACCTTGGCAGTTTCTGTAAGAGTCGTCACGCCATTGAGTATACTTTCTTCCCCTGGTAGAATCAAGGCAATTGGCGCAATCAATTGCCGCAGTCCCGCGGTCAAACCCGAATGTTGATACGGCCGGATAGGCAGTCAGCAACATTTCGAGTTTGCAAGCGGGATCAATGTAACAATAATTTAATTACCATGTCATCCCCACCTTCCGTCCGTACCCGCATCGCCCCCTCCCCGACCGG
>CAYMQI010000092.1:0-1060 GCA_964392715.1 uncultured Pseudomonadales bacterium
TTGTGTGGCTCGAGGGAGAGGGGATAGTGCTTAACGAGAAGACGGTGGTGGCGGTTTCCCTAAACGATGGCAAAGTGATTGCGGTGGGGTCCAAGGCCCAGGAGATGCTCGGGAGAACGCCGATGAATATAGCGGCCAGCCGCCCGATGAAAGATGGGGTGATTGCCGATTATGCGGTGACCGAGGCGATGCTACGGACCTTTATCTCCCGGGTTATCGGCAGGAGTTTTTTGATGCGGCCGGAGGTGATGATCTGTGTGCCGGCGGGATGCACCCAAGTAGAGCGGCGGGCGGGGTTGGATGCGACGCTCTCGGCCGGGGCCAAGTCGTCTTATTTGATTGACGAGCCTCTGGCGGCGGCGATCGGGGCCAACGTGCCGATTGCTGAGGCGTCGGGGAACATGATCTTGGATATTGGCGGCGGAGCGGCGGAGGCGGCGGTGATTTCCCTGGGGGGAGTAGTGGCCAGCAGGAGCGGTCGGGTGGGGGGCAATGCTGTGGACGAATCAATTGCCCGGTACATGCGCAAGCGGCACAACTTGATTATCGGCGACCAGACTGCCGAGAAAATTAAGTTGACGATTGGCTCGGCCACGCAGCTTAAGAGTGAGGAAAAAATGAAGGTCAAGGGGCGCGATAATGCTACCGGGTTGCCCCGAGAAGTGGAGTTGTTGGCCTCGGAAGTGACCGAGGCGATGAGCGTGCCTTTGGGCAAGATAGTCAAGGTCGTCAAGGAAGTGCTTGAGGAAGTGCCGCCGGAACTGGCGAGTGACATTATTGACAAAGGGATTGTGATGACCGGGGGGACGTCGATGCTTAGGAATATGGACGAGCTACTGCGGGAGAGCACGGGGGTGCCTTGTAGTGTGGCGGAGGAGCCGATGTTGTGCGTGATCCGGGGGATTGGGGTGGCGATCGAGAATTTGCATTTGTACAAGCGCAGTCTGAAGGGAAAGTGATGGTAGATCTAAGATAGTAGGTCGTAGAGTGTAGAACGTAGAGCGTAGAGAGTGGAGTCAAGTTTTTTGTTACCTTAGTTTGTATAAGATCTTAGTTTGAT
>CAYMQI010000092.1:1160-2945 GCA_964392715.1 uncultured Pseudomonadales bacterium
TAGTTTTTGGATGATGTGAGAATTCTTCGTAGTAAATACTATTGGTGGGTTAAATTGAACGAGATTTTGAATATGTAGCAGTGATTTAGTACCTTTAGTCCGTTAAATCAGTGTGAGTAAAAACAGTGAACGGTGGCGGGTCGAGAAGGGTAGGTTTGGCGGGCGAATAATGTCTTATAGCAGTAAAATCACCAGGATTTTAGAAAGGCAATAAAAACGAGGTGAAATGGGGTGTTTTGTACGTTATGGGATATAATAGCGGCAGCTTTTTATGGGTTTTGTTGGTGTTTTATCGGAGGATTTTTGTGGGTAAAATAAGTGGGTACAAGATACGGATTGTGAAAACAGACAGTGAAGTTTGGTTATGGGTAATTTATGGTAGTTGTTAGGGCAGTTTTTAGGGGGTAGTATGTACAAAAAGATTGGTGCAACGACTCAAATATGTGGGGTAGGGGTAAGTAGCAGTTCGCAGGATAGTCTGCTAGAGTCGCTTGAGCAAATTTTGGTTTCCAGGCGGGAGTTGGAGTTGGTGTTGGTGACGACACCAAACCCCGAACAGGTGGTTCAGGCGGCTGCAGATGATATGTTTTGCCATATTCTGAACCAGTCGTCGGTGGCGTTGCCCGATGGTGTTGGTCTGGTGTGGGCGGCGAAGTTGCTTTCCGGAGTACGCTTGGCGCGGATACCGGGAGTGGAGATGGCTGGAAAATTGATTAAGCTTGCTTGGGAGAATGATCTTGGCGTGGCGATTGTTGGTGGGGTTGATGGTGTGGCCCGTAAAGCACTGGAAAATCAAAAATTAAAGATTACAAATTCCTCCTACGCTGAAGCTTCGGCGGGCAGGCAAAATAACAATTTAAATTGCAAAGGTTTGGCAATTTCGGGAGTGGCGGATATTGCCCATGAGACGCGGGAGGAGAGGAAGAAAGCTTTGGATGAGATTAAGGCATTCCGACCAGAACTGTTACTGGTGGCTTACGGGGCACCGCGGCAGGAGAAGTGGATTTGGGAGAATCGGGAAGTTTTAGAGAAAGCTGGTGTCAAGGTGGCGATGGTGGTCGGCGGGGCGGTGGATGTGTGGGCGGGGAAGGTGAAGAGAGCGCCAGTGGTGGTAAGAAAAGCGGGCCTGGAGTGGTTATGGCGGCTCCTGAGGCAGCCGTGGAGGCTGAGAAGGCAGCTAAGACTGATAAAATTTGTTTGGATGGTCACCCGCCAAACTTCGGCTCGTAAGGAATCATGAGGCAGAGAGCAAGGAGATCGATTACCTATGATGTCTATTGGGTCTTGGTCTAGGTAGAAGCATGTGGTTTGGGTCTTTGTAGGGCGTGTAGTGAACAATCTCGATGCCACCCACGGTGATTGAGCCATTGGAAACGATATCACGTTCGTGTTGATTCAACCGTTTATCATAGTAATCATAACTGGCTTCTAGGCCTTCGTCGTTTATTGTCAAGGTGGTACGATTGCCTGGATTAAAAAAATCGAGTAAATTACTGCCATCGAGCTTAAGTGATTGTCCATTGTTCAAATGTGCGATCTTTGTGCTCCTTTTGTAAACTTCTGTGACCATATTATTTACCATGATTTATGATTAATGCGATTGTATCAGATAATTTTGGTTTATACCAGAGAGTGGAAGATTGGTTACAGGAGTGGGTATGGAACTAGGGTTTATGGCCTTATCTCTAGAACCAGTTTTATAAGTTCCAGAGGAGACTGCAGCGATATGGTTTTGGCTGCAAACCATTTTTTCTTCCTCAAAGTAGCTACTGCTACTACCTCGTC
>CAYMQI010000093.1:0-2941 GCA_964392715.1 uncultured Pseudomonadales bacterium
CTATGGAAGAGCTGCCAGCCCTGAAGAGTGATGGCAAGGGGCGAAACTAGGGCGAGAAAAATTAGGGTGAAACGGGCGTTGGCTGAAAGTTTGGTGAGCTTGATCATGGTTTGGAAACGGCGTAAAAAAGACCGGCTTCGGTTTCGAAGATAAGTCGGGCGAGAGGGCTAGTAGGGAGAGAGACGTGGTTTAGATCCTGGCGATAGAGAAAAATATAATCAAGATGATTGTCGGTAAGGAAGATTGATTGAGCGGCGGGGTCGGTGTTTTTGAAAAAGTTAAAGGCTTGCTGGCGGCGGGTTTCCCAGTCCTGGCCAGTGATGACTGACAGGGTGCGCCCTGAGTAGTAAGTGGTGCGGCCAGTGAAGTTGGCAAATTCCAAGGTGGCGTTGGTGCGTTCGCCCGGGTAGAGTAGGACAACGGCGTCAGCAGTGGAAGCGGAAGCGATTTGGTTGTAGGATGCCAATTCGGAGTTGGTGATGGTGGTGGTGTCTGCACTGGTCCTGGCAATAATGCTGGTGGCGTTGGAAGGGGCAGAAATGAGAATAAAAATAATAACTAACAAGAAAACGGCTGGGGGTTTTGCTTGGGGAAGCGAGTGTTTGAGAAAACGAAAAAAGATATATAAAGTGTAGATGCCCGCCAACATCAGGGCGTAGGGTGAGAACTGTTCGATGTCGTAGGCCATCCGGCCCTGGTTGAAAAAAAGGGGCAGGGCAAACGAAGCAAGGGTGAGGGCCAACAAAGCCGAGTCAAACAGTTGAAAGCGGTGCCAGTGCCGAAGGGTGGTGAGGAGATAAAAAAGACCAATCAGCCGGAGCCAGTAATTGCCCAAAAGATAAATCACAAACCACTTGGCGTAGGTGAAAGCCAAGTAGTGCCAACTGTTGACGGAGAGGTAGTGCTGTTCCTTGAGAATCTCGTTGAGGTCATTCCAGCGGTCGGGGTCGTTGACCATCCTCTGGAGCGACCAGCCTGGGGCCCAAACGGGACTGGCCGAGGTGGCCGGATCAAAATGGGGTAGCAACAAGAACAGGGAGAGGCCGACAACCCCAAACCAAGAGACGGCGGGTTTGAAGTCGCGGGTTTTGAGGGCATGAAAGAGTGAGGCGAGAAACAGGGCGGCCAGGATGAGCAGGCCGCCCCAGGCCTTGAAGCCGATCATGGTGCCGGCGATGATGGCAATGTTTAAGAGGACGAGGAGTTGATGGTTATATTTGAGTTTGGGGTAGCGCTTAAGGAGGAGGAGAACGGTGAGAGTTTGGGCAAGGACGAAGATTGAGGCGGGGTTTTGCAGAAGATCGACAAGGGGGTTAATAAGAAATGTGTTGGAGCCCCAGTGAAAATCAGCGCCCCTAAAAAAGTGAACAAAGTAGGAAGCGTTGCCGGAAAAGACAGTGAAGAGGATGGCCAAGGTGGACAAGGGGGTGTTTTTGGTGAGATTTCTGGTGAAAGTAAAAAGGCTCAAACAAAAAATTGCCGAGATGGTCAGGGGATAAAGTCGATAGTAAGTATCGTAAAGGGAGACCGCGGAAAAACGGGTGAGGGCGGCGAGGGCCAGGTCAATAAGATAGTGGTAGTTGTTGAGGACAGGACCGGCGAAGCCAAAGTTGGCAATGTCAAAGCTTTGGTAGAGGCGCTTGATGATGGCCAGGTGCTGCATGGAATCATGGAAGGAGAGGTTGATGAAGTTTAAACCATCCGGGGTGGGGAGGGCACTTCTGATGAGCACGGCCGATTGGATCAGGGCGGTAAAAATTATGGTGAAGGTAAGCAACACCAAAGTTAGGCTGAAGCGAGGCAGTTGGGGCAGAGTAAGGTTATGAAAGTTAATCACTGTTGGAATAAGCAGAGTGATTTCGGCGATAAAAAAAGGCAGGCCCAAAAAACGCACCAGGTAGACGAGAAGACTGTAAAGGCTCAAGCCCAGAACCAGGTTTAGACTCAACCTGTCGATGGTGGAAAGTTTGAGGTGGCGGGTAAGGGCGTGGGCGGGCAGATAAATTAAGGCAACAAAATAGGGAGCGAGGAAGAAAAAACTGGCGAGGGCGGCGGCAAGGGGTAAAGTCACCTGATTATTATACTGTTGGCAAACGTGAGTATCCAGGGTAGACTAGGCCCTATGCGAAAAGATTTGTATGGCGAGATGTACAAATTGGAAGAGGTTTATTGGTGGCATGTAGCCAAGAGAAGATTGGTGCGAGAAATGCTCTCGGGACGGTTGTCGGGGTTTGGCCGGAAAGTTTATGTTGATTGTGGGTGCGGAACGGGGAAGATGTTGGAGGAAATGGGTAAGTGGAAAAAATGGAAAAAGGTGATCGGTTTAGACGGAGCGGATGAGGCGCTTAGGTTTTGCAGAAAAAGGAGAATCAAGAACGTGATCAAGGCAGACTTTGAAAAAAGATTGCCGCTTGAGGATGAGAGTGTCGACCTGATTACCAGCTTGGATGTGGTGGAACACATACGATCAGACCAAGCTTTGTTGGATGAGTTTTGGCGGATCGCCAAACCGGGAGGGCTCGTGGTGATCACGGTGCCGGCTTACCAATGGCTGTGGACTTATTGGGATGACATACTCAAACACAAAAGAAGATATCGACGGGGTGGGTTGGCAGAACAACTGAGAAAGTCCGGATTTAAAGTAGAAAGAATAAGTTATTTTTATAGTTACTTGCTGCCGATGGCCGTGCTGTTTCGAATCGTTAAATCGCTAGTCCCAAATCTAAAAAGGTCGTCAGATTTCGTCGCCCTGCCCTCTTGGGCAAACCAGTTGTTGCTGGCGCTTTCTAGCGCGGAGACAAAAGTGGTGAGTAGGTATTCGATACCGACGGGGTTGTCGGTGGTGGCGGTAGCACGTAAGAAGTAGCCGTTGTGGGCTGGTGCGGGAAGGCAGATATTTTTGGGCCAAGGGGCAACGCCGCTCACCTCCCGCCTGTTAAAT
>CAYMQI010000094.1:0-2748 GCA_964392715.1 uncultured Pseudomonadales bacterium
TTGAGAACTTTGTAGCCGAATTTGTTGGTGAGAAGGAATTCCTTGTCGTGGAAACTAGGCTCCATGCTCCTGCCGTCTATCTTATGCGGTTGGAATACCAGCAGATACGAAAAAAGAAAAAGGGCAAAGGCTAAAACCACGACCTCCAGAATATCCAAAAAAAATGCACCTAGACGCTTAAACATAATTTATTATATTTACGAATTGAAAGAAGATACAAGTGGCACTAAGTTCCGCCCCGGTTGTTGTTGCCAATTTTTGCCAGCCATTCGGTAAAAGGAATTTCAACTTCTTTGCCGTCTGAATCGGTTATTGTTTTGGTTGCGGCAGGAGCTGCCGGCCATTCGGGGACGACACTAGGCTGCGTTTGACAAGGGCTTGTTTGTCCGGTCAAGCCTAACCGGTTTTCGTTTTCTCTTAACACCTTTGTCAGAATAACACTTGGAAAAAGAATTTCAAGACTGATGTTTTGTTTTCAATTGTGATAAGCTATTTGGTTAACCGGTCGCAATTAGCGGCCGTTTTTAGTTCTGGAGGGGGCCATTGAAAGCTTTCGCTTCTTTGGCCCCCTCCTAGGGTGTGACTTACTTCCAGGCGCTCAAAAACGCCAGCATAACTTTGGCGCTGTTGTCAGCCGCCAGTTGGAAGAAAGTCCCGATTTCGTTCTCTCCCGGTCCGCCCCCCGCAAGGTCGGAGAGGCTGCGGAAGATGATGAACGGAACGTTCTTGGCGGTTGCTACGTGGGCAACGGCCGAGCTTTCCATGTCTAGGGAGTCAGCCTGCCAGACATCCCAGACATAGTTGCGGTAAGCGGCGTTGTCCACAAAGGTGGGCCCGGCGACGCCGTTTCCGCCGACTCTGATGACCGGCGTCTCGCCGAGACAATGGTCGGCATCAACGCACCGCTCGAGCTCGATATCCTCGGCCACTTCTGCCGCGACCTGAAGCATTGCAGGATCGGTGTCGAACCAACACATCCTGGTTTCGAGGTCTGGCGGAGATCCAGGCAGAACGACGTCGGGGCAGTTAGGGATCATCATCCCGAAGTTTGGCGCAATCGGTGTGACCCACGGCGGTGGAACGAATCCGTCACCGATTTGCCTGCCGAAGTAGTTCTCCTGGTACTCTGCCCATCTGGCAGGTACAGCCACGTCTCCGATGCGAAGGTCCGGGTTCACACCTCCAGCGATGCCTGAAAACACCAAGTGGGTGACATTGAACCGTTCCACCAGGGTGGCCGCAGCCATCGAGGCATTCACCATTGAGACGCCGCTGATCGTCATGAGCACGTTGTTACCAGCAAGCGTCCCAAGGTACACGGTTCGGCCGTCGACTACCTCGGTGCGCTCGATGTTGCCCTCGTCTCTGAAAGCGTACAGTTCGCTGTCGAAGGCGGAGACCAGGGCGATGCGTGGCGTGTCATCGAGCTTAAGCGGAATAGCGGTAGGCTCAGGCGGTCGAGTAGGGACCGGCGTCGGATAGACGACGACGATCTCCACTTGCACGGGCTCTTGTGCTTGCTGGGTAGAGGCTGAAGCGCCGCATGCCGCAGCAGCTATAGCCAGAACTCCAAGCAGGAACAGGATTCCCAATCTGCGAGACATCGTTTATTCCTCCAAGACGTTGAGTAAATGGCCCCTATTTTGTAAAAGGGCAAACCTCCTTTTTGCTGCAAGGATTTTCTACCTTCGGGACCTAGAAAAGGTAGACTGCAGCAAAATATTCACCAGTTTATTTACTGATGAACATCCTGCTGAAGGCTACTGGCAACCCTTTTTATTACTCTGCAAACAATTGGCTTACTTGAGCCCACTTCTGTTGCGATATCTTCACTTGAATATGAGAAGGTTCCTTGATGATGTATGGTTGCCAGTGTGATGATTTTTCTTTCGAAGGGGCTAAGCCCTTCGGGAAGATGTCCCAAATCGAAAAGCTTAAGCCTGGGATTGGTTCTCTGGACATTTTTTCCCGACGGATAGCGCATTACCGGGGTTTGCAATAAATCTTCCACGATGTCTTTGATGCCTCTTTGGGGCAGGATACCGTCCGGGGTTTGCAGCAGCTGATCATTTGCCCGGTCCAAGGCCTGGGTCAAGGTTTTTCTTTTGATTCCAAGTTGGCCGGCAACACCGATAAACCCCCTGCCGTCGGGGTAATAACCCAAAAGTGTCAGGGAGGCAACCTGCTCCATGGTTTTGGTTTTTTCAATACCGGCAATTATTGAAGGCAAAGAAAGATGCTCCGCGGCAGCTCTTAATCTATAAATCGGCTTGGGTTGTGGAGAATTGGCGTCAAGATCCTGAAAGGGGGTTGCTTGGGCCAGCTCGTGATTTGGTTGAGAAGAAAAGGGCTTATAAAAAACGTTTTTGTCCCAGCCAAAAACCAATCCTCTCTTAAGCTCGTGGAGTATCTTCTTATGCAGGACGATAAAGTCTTCACCCTTTTCGGTTTTCCAGCGGGACCAGACGATTCGGGCAACCAAATCTTTGGCGACATCTATAAAGTCCGGGACTCTTTCGTAATGGCCTAGACTTAAGGCTGTCCTGGTCCCGAAATTCTCGGCTAGGGGATAGTAAGTTGCTTCGAGCTGGATAAGACTCGATAGATGGCCCATCAAGGCTTCCCGGGAGAGGGAGATGTCTGCATAGTCGTTCAAATCGTAGAGGATATCGGGAAGGTCGCCCGAGGTAGGGAGGCGGCCCCGGAGTTTGACGATTCTGCCTATCGAGGGTTTGACTTCAAAAACAC
>CAYMQI010000095.1:0-2721 GCA_964392715.1 uncultured Pseudomonadales bacterium
GGGTATATCCCGTCACTATTGACCCAACAATAGTCCACGATGTGGCCCCCAACTTCTCTTCTGGAGTTGAAAACCGTTCCATTCTTAATTCATCTTCCCAAGTCGAAGGGCAATTCAAAGAGCTCCAACCAGATATAAATACCGTCGGTCTTTGGCACTTAAATGACTCCCCAACCCGCACTATCGGTAGCATCCAAGATTCCAGCGGCCGCAGCAATCATCTCTCCTTAGTTGGTAGCCCCCTTTCCACCTCCGACGCGACTAATAACAAGGCTTTAGATTTTAACGGCACATCCGACGGGCTGTGTACCGACGCTAACACTGATGGTACTTGTGACAACGATACTGATTTCAATATCTCTTCGTCCTTCTCTGCTGGCGCCTGGGTTAAATTCGATTCTACTTCTGGCCAGGATATCGTTTTTTACAAAGGTCTGGATTGGGGCATAGGTTACAACGTCACCGACGTGGGTTGTACCGCCAGTAATTTATGCGTCTGGGGCCACAACGGTTCCGCCTTTGTGGTAGTTAACTATGCCTCGACCTTAGTTACCGGTCAGTGGTACCATTTGGCCGAAGTTTTCGACGACGTAGCCGACCAACTCCGCTTCTATGTCAACGGCACTCTGGTCGGCACCAGTACCCTCACCACCCAACGTGCTTCTGCCGCTCAAGCCTTTTACATCGGTGCCAGCTCTTACTGGATCGACGGCCGCATCGACGAAGTATTTGTAGAAACCCGGGCCATGTCTCAGGAAGAAATTGCCGCCGCCGCAACCCGTTTCCCCTACTCCGTTCACGAATCCCCAGTCATTGATTTTGGTTCTACTCCCAATTCTCTAGATTCTCTCACCTACACCACTTCCGGCGTGCAAACCGGCGACGGCGAAAGACCATACTCTACTGACGGCCTGGTCGCCGCCTGGAACTTCAACGAAACCTCCGGCACTACCGCCTACAACACCGCCGGCACCGACAATCTCACTCTCAATAACTTCGCTTCCACCAGCTCGCAAGATCAGGCGGCCGGAACGGGTTGGACAGCCAACAACAAGCGCTTCGGCGCCGGAGCCATCATGATCGCTTCCGCCGCCACCGCCGACACTCTGTCGTTAACCAATCCCTCCGCCCTCGACCCCAATTCGGCGGACCTGTCTATTGAAACCTGGGTCAAAACCGCCGACGTCACCGCCGAACTTTTTTCCAACAACTCCGCCAATGGGGTCTCCTGTACCAGCGATGGATATTATTTGGGAATTGATGCCAGTGGCTACCCGGTCTTCACTCTGGACACCGACGGGGCCACCGCCGGCTGCGATGCCACCGTTACAACGGGTATTACCAAAAAAATAAATGACGGGGCCTGGCATCATTTAGTGGCCACCGTCACCCGGGGATCAGCCGCGTATTTGTACCTGGACGGAGTAATCGTAGGTTCAGATACTTCCATCACCGCCTATGCATCCGAGGCCCCCAGCGGCAATGTCCTAATTGCCAGCACCAATAATTTTGACGGAGTTCTTGATTCCACGCGATTTTATTCACGCGCCCTCCCAGCATCCGAAATCCAATCTAACTATCAATCCGGCCTTATAGAATTCCAAACCCGCACGGGCGCGACAGCCACTCCAAACGATGGCACCTGGGAATCCTGGCGCACCACCTCCGGCACAGGAGATACCCAAATCGATTCCCTGGATAATCCCATCGATATTGCTACCCCCAGTGCCAGCATTTGGCAATCGGTTCCCATAGCCACTTCCTCTTCCTCTTTTAGAATTGAGGGTACCCAATCTTCCAAAATCACCATCGGAGCGCCCCAGGTGGAACAAAGCGTGGTTGCTCTCTGGCACATGGACGAAACCTCCTCCGGCGCCACAGACATCAAAGATTCCAGTCCTAACGCATACAATTCCTCCGCCATTACAGGTACCACCGTCGTAGACGGCTTTTTTGGCAAAGCCCGATCTTTCGATGGTACAGACGACGTCATATCTACAGCAGACATTGACCTCACGTCTAAATTTACTATCTCCTACTGGGCCAAGTTTAATAACCTTACGGGTACTCAAGTAACTATCGGCAAAGATGACGGCACCACCCGTAGTTACTACATGGGTATGGATAGTAGTGGCAAGCTCTGGGGATCGGTGTATAACGGTTCCGCTTTTACCCAATACCGCACCGACGCCATCGCCGTTTCTGCCGGCGTTTGGCAGCATATTGTCTGGCAATACGACGGCAGCTTAGGGGCCGACGCCAAAATGGAATTTTACGTCAATGGCACCAATTACAGCTCCGCTCATATTTCTACCTACGACAACGGCGGAACTCCCAACAACACCTCGCTCGTATTTACCATCGGCGCTGAAAAAGCTACCACGCCCACCGCCCCCTTCAATGGCTCTCTAGACGAAGTAAAAATCGACGACAATGTCATCCGAACTGCCGACGAAATTGCCGAGGCCTACCGCGCCGGCCGCGATCACCGCATCTCCAAATCCTTCGGCTCCGCTCAGGACTTATCACTCAAGACTAAATTGCCGTTTTATGTAGCTTCGGATCGTCCGGGTACGTTTTTACAGGCCACAGTCGGGGAAACAGCTTTCTCCAACTACGAACCCGATGCCAATACGGTTGGCTTATGGCACATCGAGGAACAAAACGGCTCAGGAGCATATATAAAAGACTCATCAGGAAACAGCAGACATGGAACTCCAA
>CAYMQI010000096.1:0-2680 GCA_964392715.1 uncultured Pseudomonadales bacterium
TCGCTATTCGCTATTCGCTATTCGCTATTCGCTATTCGCTATTCGCTATTCGCTAAAGTATTATACATATCCCATTCCCGCTCTCCTACTGCCAACCACCGACCAGTTCATATCACATCAAACCATAGCACCCACCAGGCTTCCCGGCCATCTAACCATCTAGCCACTAAACCATTCAGCCATATAACCCCCAACCATTTGCCATTTGCTATTGGCTTTACGCTATAATATCCCCATGTCCCGTACCCTCCTTCGCCTCTCCATCACTGCCCTATCTCTGGCTTTTATCGTCGGCGGCACTTTCCTGGCCATCCAATTCGGCCGCGGCTACCGCTTAAGCCGTGATGGCAACCTCTCCGGCACCGGCCTCTTGGCAGCCAACTCTTACCCCGCCGGCGCGCTCATCGTCATCGACGGGCAGGCTTACAGCAAAGTCACCGACGACACCATCAACCTCTCCCCGGGTGTCTATCAGATCAAGATCGAAAAAGAAGGCTACACCTCCTGGCAAAAGAACCTGTCAGTCGAAGCCGGCGTCGTCGCCCAAAGTAACGCCGAACTCTTCCGCACCGTTCCTTCCCTCGCACCCCTGTCTTTCTCCGGCGCTACCAACATCAATCCCTCCCCCGACGGCCAAAAAATCGCTTTTGTCAACGCCTCCCCCTCAGGCACTCTCAAAGCCGGCCTGTTCGTCCTCGAGCTCTCCGACAACCCCCTTTCTCTCTCCAAAAGCCCCCGCCAAGTCTCCCAAAACCCGATTGGCCTGGATTTCAAAAACGCCTCCCTCCTCTGGTCACCCGACTCCAGTCAAATCCTGGCCTCCTTCCGCTCGGCCAACTACCTCATCGACACGGGCACCCTCACCAAAACCGCCGACCTCAAAGAATCTTCAGCCGGCCTCTCCCTCCTGCTGGCTTCCTGGGAAGAAGAGCTTACCAAGCGTGACCGCCAACTCCTCTTGACCCTTCCAGAGGAAATGTTACAAATCGCCACCGCCTCGGCCAAAAATGTCTACTTTTCTCCAAACGGCGAAAAAATCCTCTACACCGCTACCTCTGCCGTCACCATCCCCGACCACTTGACGACAGCCCCACCAGGCAGCAGCACCCAACGCCAAGAACGCACCCTCAAGCCAGGCAGCATCTACGTCTATGACCTCAAAGAAGACAAGAACTTCGTCATTTACGACCACCCCGACGAACTCGGGGACGACCCCTTTACCAAGATCAATCTTATCGACAACTTCGCCGCCACTTCCGGCACCATCGCCTCTGTCTCTGCCAAATCCAAGCTCCAAGACCCCAGCAATCTCCAAACCACCATTGCCAATTTCCGCGGCCAATACTCTCCCCAAAGCTTCACCGCCTACCAATGGTTTCCAACATCAAACCACATACTTATCAATCGTAACGGTTCGATAGATATCATTGAGTACGACGGCGGGAACCTTGTCACTCTCTATGCCGGCGCTTACGAAGACAACTTCGTTTACCCTTGGCCCAACGGCAGCAAACTAATCATCCTCACCAACATCACCAGCGGCCCCAACCTCCCCGCCAATTTGTATGCAATCAATTTAAAGTGAAAGCAAAGTCGGACTTTGCTATTCAAAGACATCAAGTTTGACTTGATGCAATCAACTTGAAGTGAAGTTCGACTCCACCTCTCGCACACCCAAACCATCGAGTCCGACTCGATGCAATTAATCTGAAATCGCCTTCCCCGCGTCCATATCTTCCACAAATTCCCAGTCCACCAACTCTCCATCGCCTTGTTCTTCCCAATCACCAGTCAACGATCCTCCCTTCAGACCAATATTTTTACGAAAGCCCCGCAACAACGCCTTGCGTCTAAACTCCTCATTCAAACCTTCCATCACCAGGTTGGCCGTGATCACTCCCATACCGGCAAAACCCTCACTAAACCCACCAAAAAACAACAGAAATACCGTTCCCACCCTCAACGGCCCCTTTAACCTATCATGAACCTCAGCCAATAATTTGTAATCCGTCTCAGGTAACTCCCCTCTATACCAATCTCCTAGATACATACTACTATCCACTAGCCACTCTCTCCCCCCGCTCAAGACGCCAGAAAATCTTTCACGAACATTTGCCATAGATTTACCAATAAATTTGTCGGGGCAGTGAGATTCGAACTCACGGCCTCCACGTCCCGAACGTGGCGCGCTACCTACTGCGCTATGCCCCGAAATCTATCCCCTGGACGCTAGTTACTCGTATCTAGTTGGTGCCCTCACCAGGACTCGAACCTGGATTTAAGGTTTAGGAAACCTCCGTTCCCCGCCTGCCTCGCCTTTGTGCCTCCACCAGGACTCGAACCTGGATTTAAGGTTTAGGAAACCTCCGTTCTATCCCTTGAACTATGGAGGCATGGCGGGCAGGTGTCCCGCCAACTATGAGGGCATATCACTTGTTAAAGTTTACCCGGCTCCAACTACTTAAGCCGCATTTTAGCCCTTGCCTGTCCTCCGTAGCTACCGACTCGCGATACGGCTGAATAAGCAGTCAGCGCGAAGTCACTGTAGCGCAGGAGGAAACTATGAGGGCGCGCACCTATTTTACCCTGAGAAGCCAGTCCAGTACACCTATCCTATTGTTCTCGCCGCCCACGCATCCCTGAACTCTTGATCAGAAACATACCTCTTTACAAACTCATG
>CAYMQI010000097.1:0-2659 GCA_964392715.1 uncultured Pseudomonadales bacterium
CTTTCATGGTCGAAGGTGTGGTCTTGGAGCCGATTTGTTAATTTAATTAGATTAGATTAATTAGAGGTGGCTGTTTGGGAGCGCAAGTTGAGGGCGGGCTGGTAGTGCGGATCGAATTTGAGGATGTTGTCAATTTCAAGAAGCGTCATATCTTGGTCGCCCTCCTGAAGATAGAGGTTGGCCAACTGGAGGCGGGCGGCGGGGTCGAGGGGGTTTTGGTATAAAACGGAGTTGATGCCAATAAAGGCAAGCTGTGGTGATCCTTGGTGGGCGTAGGTTTGGGCCTGTGAGAGGATCTGGGCCTTGGTGGGGCGGGAAACTCCAGGAACATACTGATCAAAGGTTTGGGGGGTGGTGAGCAATTGAGTGACGCTACCCACTTCGTGAAGGTAACTTTCAGGGAGGCCGACCGAGAGGGCGTGGGCGCGGGCGAGCTCTTGAGAGACGAGGCTAGTTTGACCGAAACGGGAATAGGATATGGAGTTTAATAAATGTTTTTGCAGCAGTTGGGCGCGGAATTGGAGGCGGGAGTGGTCGAGGGCGGGCAGGGGGTCAGTTACCAATAAATCCGAGAGGGACTCGTCTACACTTGGCAAAACTTTGGGCTGGTCTGCGAGCAGTTGGCCGTAGTAGCCGTGAGGAACGTAGTACAAAAAGCCGTAGTTTAGGCCCAAGAGATCGGAGTAGAGCTGTTGGAGTTCGACGATAAAGACCGGGCGCTTGCCGAGATTGCTGGTGAGATAGTCGAGAAAACGCTGGGGGTTTTGGGGATAGTCAAAGCTAAGGAGTGTGGCTGTTTGAGGGCGGGAGTGTTCCACTAACTGCCAGCCGTGGGGAATGAGAGTAACATCTGGCCTGATGCCTTCAACATAGTGAGCATAAAGCAGGGCAAAACAGGAGACGTCGCTCATGCAGGTCAGTAAAGATTTATCGGGAAGTGAGGTGAGAATTCTTTGGTAGTGGTCGTGAATGTAGGTGGTGGTATTTAGATTGACCTCAGAGTACATGACAGGAGCGCGCAAAAAAGGGGCCAGGATGAGCAAGCCAAAAAAGGCTAATTTGAAAGTATTTTTTTTGGTTTGGTGGTTCTCAAGAGCGTGAAAAATTTTGGTAAGGGCAAGGGTAATGAAGACAGGAATGACGAGGTAACCGATTAAGTACATACGCACCCGTAAAGACTGAACCGAGAGGTCGCTGCCCCAGTCAAGGTAGAGGGGGATAAAGACGGTAGTGGCGAGGAAAGTCAGGAGAAAGAGGCGGGCGAGGCGATGGCGGAGGCGGGTGGCGGCGTAGAGGCCGAAGGCAAGTAAGCCCATGGCTACCGCGCCGAAGTGTTTGACAAGAAGATCGGTATAGATGGGGATTTTGGTGAGAATTTCTCTGAGGGAAACCGGGTCGAGGTAGATACCGCGGTACTGGCCTTGGATAAGGTTGTAACCGGTAAATTCCCGCCTGGTGAGGTGGCGGGCGAGGCCGCTTGCGGTGGGGGCAAAGTGCCAGCTGACGGGTGCGGGGTTATGGTTAAGCCACAAGAGGAGGCCGACGGTGGCCAAGTAGGTGAGAGTAAAGAGCGGGAGGGTGAACTTAAGCGAGGCTAAAAAAGTGGGGCGTTGGTGCCAAGCCAGCAAGAGGAGCATGGGGCCAAGCATGAGGATACTGTGGTGGTGGGCCAGGGCGAGGGAAAAAACTACGGAGAGGGCGAGCCAAAGCCTGGCGTGCTTAGCCTCGGGTCGGAGGCTAAGTTGAACGGTGAAGTAGAAGATGGTGGTGGCAAAGAGGTCGTTTAGGGGGTATTTTTCGGCAACGGAGCTATAGAGCCAAAAAAGGTAAGAGAAGCCGAGGGTGGCGGTAGCGGAAAGGGCGGTAAGCGGGGTAACCAGTTTAGGAGAAAGAAAGGACTTGGATGCTGCCTTGAAGTGGTGGGCTAAGTTGAAGCTGGTGAGGTAGAGAATGGCTAAGGTGGCGGCGTGGAGGGCGGCGGAGAGCAGGTGGGCACGGAAGGCAATGGTGCCTGGTATGGGCAAGTGGGTGGCGATAAAGACCAAGAGCATGTAGATGGGGTAGCCGGGGGGATGGGCCACGCCGGCAAAGTAGCCAATGGTGGTCATCAGGTCGGAGTCGGCGTAGGAGACATTGGTGGGGGGCGCGGTGGAAGCATACAAGAAAAAGAAGCAGATCAAGATGAGGAGGGCTTGGAAAATGGGATTGGAGATGGCTTTTTGAAGCATAAGTAAATTGCTTGATTGTCTCATGGTCTCATTGTCAGGTAGCGGCGTGGTCAATGGGGCAATTGAAAATAATGTAGCAAAGTTTAGCACGAGAGTTAGGCAATGTCGGGAGTGTCGAAACCGGTGATGAGAATGGCTTGGTTGTTTTTGACACGCATCAGGCCGGACTCGATGGGAAAAGTTTTTTTTTCACCGCTAGCAGTGATGAGGCGAATGGTACCGGGTTTGATCTGGGCATAGAGGGGGGTGTGGTTGGGGAGGATGGCCAGGTCCATGGTGGCGCCGGGGGCAATGAGGCGAGTGATGGTGTCTTCAAACAGGACCTCGTCGGGAGTGATGATGGCCAGATTAAATTCGGTGGCTGGCTTTGGGGGTTTGGGAGTTTTGGGATCGGACATACTTAATTAAATTCCAATGGTAAAGCACCAAGT
>CAYMQI010000098.1:0-2561 GCA_964392715.1 uncultured Pseudomonadales bacterium
ACTTGGCTTGGGACTCCAGAATGACAAAAAAGATGATATGTTGTTTTGAGTTATCTATAGTATGAAGCAGTTTAGACAGGAGTGAGGATGAGAGTTCTGGGAATTGACCCTGGTTTTGGTCGGATCGGTTGGGCCATTATTGATGGTAGTCGGTCACGGCAGGGACTGGTTGAATATGGATGTTTGGAGACCGAGTCAAACTCGGCTCTCGCCTTACGGCTCGGCGAAATTTACGATTTTATGCTCGATTTGATTGGCAAATATAAGCCGGTGGCGGTGGCAGTAGAGGATATATTTTATTTTAAAAATCAGAAGACTGTAATTGGGGTGGCGCAAGCGCGGGGGGTGATACTGTTGGCAGTGGTGAAGGCCAAAGTTATGTGTTTTAACTATTCGCCACTTCAAGTAAAAAGTACGATTGCGGGTTATGGCAAGGCAGACAAGAGGCAGGTGCAGTTGATGGTGAAGTCACAATTGGGGTTGAAGGTGGTGCCCAAGCCCGATGACGCGGCGGATGCGGCGGCGGTTGCATTAACCCACTTTTTTGTAAATCCCAAGATGATTTAGGTTTCTGGTTAATGCGGCGGACCCTCCTTCGCCAAGGCTTCCAACTACGCTAAAGCTTCGATGGACGTGTCGGAAGGGCACGGTGTGTGCGCGGTGGCGCTTACCCATTTTTTTGTGGGTCAGCCTAGGTAAATATCTTGTTTAGTGTTTGTTTAAGTTTTATTTGAGCTCTTTTCCTTGAGAGGGGTGAAATTTTGCTAAATAAATATCACCAAATTTAGGACTTTTTGCTGAGTTTGATTGTTTTCACAATGGTTATTATGTCCGTAAGCACAGCGCCTGATACAGACCGTTGATCTCTGCGTATCATTATGATACGATGAACACATATGAATGATACGCAAGTTAACACCAGGCAACGCAAACTTTTAACCTATTTATTTAGTAACCCATTCTCTTCAAGAGCTGAGCTAGAAAACTCTCTTGGAGATGAAAAGGGCTCTCGCATAACCACCATACGCGATTTAAACCATCTGCTTATTCTTGGGTGGATTGAGCAAACTGGTGGCGGGAAACACGTCAAGTATCGCCTTAAAACCGGTAAAGAACTCCTTATTCCGGTTGATATCGATGAGTATTTTTCCAAAACAACAGATGCCAGAACTATTGCCTACCTGGGCTTTAATATTTCGGTCATCGATAACCTATCCGGATTATTTTCAAAAGCGGAACTCGATCTTTTTGAGCAGGGAAAAACAAAATTAATGGATAAATTTAAAACACTTGATCAAACACTGCTTAAACGGGAACTCGAACGGTTTACGATTGAACTTTCGTGGAAGTCCTCCCAAATTGAGGGTAACACCTATTCCTTGCTCGAAACTGAAGAGCTTATCAAAAACAAAAAAGAGGCGAAGGGACATGATAAGAGTGAAGCGATTATGATCCTTAATCATAAAAGTGCGTTTGATACGATACTCCAGAAGCGAGATAGCTTTAAAGAAATTGCGGCCTTAGGCATCCGATCAATTCACGCTGAGCTCACAAAAAATCTTAAAATTACGTCTGGCATCCGTAAGGCAGGAGTTGGTATTACAGGCACAAAATATCTGCCGCTTGATAATAAATGGCAGATTGAGGAAGCGTTAGCCGCATTAGTGGCTCATGTAAAAAAAACAAAGACTGTCCCTGAAAAAGCCTTAAGTTTTTTGGCCATGATTTCATATCTTCAACCGTTTACCGATGGAAACAAACGTACCAGTCGAATGATCAGTAACGCTGTGTTGCTGGCAAATGGTTACTTTCCCCTTTCATATAGAAGTGTTGATGAGGTTGAATACAAAAAGGCGCTAATTCTATTCTACGAACAGAACAGCATTTTCCACTTAAAGAGGATATTTATGGAACAGCAACAATTTGCGATTGAAAACTACTTTTTGTAGTACCATGTAACTGATTAGCCAATATACGCCAATAACATTGGTATAGACTTTTCGGTATGTCAAGGCCAGTTTAGTCAAGATGATGGCCCTTGACACCCATTCTTGGAAAAATATAAACTGAGTTGGGATGTTAAAGAAGGTGGTCATATACTCCAGCTGTTTGTTTCTAGGCGTGTTTGGTCTGTGGCAGTTAAAGGGTGCTGTTTTGGCCGAAACCTCAGGCTCTTCTCCCGAATCAGGCACCAGTTCACGGCTAAAAACCGCCTATGACTGGCTGGAAGACAAAGGCGCCAATTACGGGGATACCGACGCGGATGATTGGAATACCACTACCTACGCTTGGGGTACTTGGTGGAATCAGATGATGGAAGCCGCGGCTTGGGAGCCGGACGGCACGGCTGCGGTTGGCGATGTGACACTGGGTAAAACTTTTTATGCCGGTAACGGCGATCGGACCATCAAGATCGGCACTTATGATCCGGCCACGTCTTTGTACCTGCCGCAGTCTTTGGTTGAATGGGACGATTATGAAGCCGGCGACTCCACCGGAGAGGAATCCGCCTGGGCGCTGACTTCAGGCGTGGCGGCCACCGGTGTTTGGCAGGACGGGCG
>CAYMQI010000099.1:0-2551 GCA_964392715.1 uncultured Pseudomonadales bacterium
CATCACAATCGAAGGGGCCGGGGACAAAGGTGGAGGGCGAGCACGTTTCGCAAGGTTGGGGGTTACAAGCTTGTGTCTGAACGTTGCCACAGTTGTCATTCCTGGTTTGGGTACCGCCACCACAAGAGGCAGAGCAAGCACCCCAGGCGCCCCAGGTACATGACTGCACATAACAGCCACCACTAATATAGAAACAGGTGCTTTGGGAATATGTACAAGTACCATAGTACCAACCACAACCGCCTGGATGGGTTCCGGTTTTGCATTTGTTACTGCCGCCACAGATACATGCCTGAGTGAAAGGATCACGATCTGGTATACCATCGCCATCGCAGTCATTACATTCCCACTCAAGAGCTGAGTTGCAACAAGTCACGCCACCCAGGCATTGTTGAGCCTGGACTTTGGTGGTCGTTACAATCATAACGGCAACGACAAATGTGAGGGTGAAGAGAAAGTATTTAACTAAAAATGTTATGTCTTTGATCATGGCTTGAGAGTAAATATCTTGTTTTCTACTATGCCATTTTTGCTTAGTAATTCTGGATAGGCCGACTCGACATTTTCAAACGTGGACGCTTTTGGAGAAGAAGCAAAAAAGCTGTTTAAAACAATCTTGTTGATATTGTTTTCTACTTGGGTTCTTACTTCTTGGTTTTGGTTTGTGACTTTTGATAGGTATTTGTTGTTGATATATATTTTCCAACTGAGGTTATTTTTTTGATCTGTGTATATTGATGAGGAAAGGAAAATTCTGTCATCAATATCCCTCCAAACATAGGCCTTGTCATTTGGGAAGAACAGTTTGTGAATTTTGAAGGTTTGGATGTTATAGCCGGCTGTTAAAAAGGCTGCCTTGGCCTTTTCTTCACTAAGGGAGAATGAGATATTGTTCTTATATTGCTTGAAAAGGAAGAAAACAAAAACAGACGCCGCAACTACAATGATAGTCAAGGCGAGAACCAACAACTTACTCTTCATACCATCATTAAAGCAGAATCTGGCTTACATGTTCAATACATGCATTTTGCCGGAATTAACGCAAGATCAGGTGGCAAGGTCTTGGATTGGAAAAGAATCACAACCAACACTAGAAGTATCGAATAGCGTGAACCAAAAAGTCGAAAAATCACGCGCCTATTGCATCTGCCCTGCTGCTTCAATTGCAACGGGTAGAAGCTCGCCCACATTAAGTTCCCCCTCTCTGCTGCCAGGCATCTCACCTCGACTTTTTCTGTCTCTAATGTCAGTCATAATCTCGTCCTCTATCCTACCGTTATTGTTTAGGTCCGTATAGTTGGCAAACATTTTTATTGTGGCCATGGCAGTTGAAATTGATGTTACTTCTAGCAATTCTCCGAGGTTTTCTTTGGGAAAACCATTTAGTTCAGCCCAATATTCGTACTGTCTGGTTGATCCAGTCCAAATATAAACAGTTATCCCATTCTGTCTAGGTTCCACAAAATAACCATCTGAAGGTACTCCATTAACCGACCCTTCCGGTCCAGGTTCGTAGCCAAACACTGTAAGACGATCAATTTGATCGTAATTACTCAATAGGACGATATCAAGATTATTAATATTTCCAGTAAACACTCCATCCCTGGTATTGTAGAAGTTAATTATTTGGCCATTCTCTAGTTCACCCTCCAGGATTGAACTGGCGATTTGTTGAATTAATGTAGGATCAACGTTGGTGAAAGGTGTTTTGTCAGAGCCTCCGTAGATAGTGATTCTGCTGGCCTGTCCATTTACTGTAACCTCAAAAGATCCCAGGTTGTTTACAGCCATTTGTTCCATGTATGAGGCTTGTGTTTCTTCCGCTTTGGCATACACAATGGGTTCCGGGGTAGTGACCCTAACATATATGTTAAAGCTATCTTGCGGTCTGCCGACTGGGGTCACTTCAACTCCGGGCTGGTTGTTTCCTGGTATGGGAGTTGGGCCAATTGCCACTGGCTGACCCGGTTCTGATCCAGGCATGACGTTGAGGACGGCCGCTCGATCTAGAATCATTTGCAGGAGAATTGGCTGATCCTGACCGTCTATATAAATAATTTCTAGAGGTACAATGGCCCCCGTTGGAGGCACGGTTTCCTGCGGCAGTCCATAACGGCCAACGAGTTGAATCATTTGGTCTCTTAGAGCCTGATCGACAACAAAGAATTCGACAGTGCTACCGACATCGCTAAATTGCGGTGTAAAAACGTGGATTTCGCCTTCGCCAGTGCCTGTGAAGATGCGCGATTGGCTTTTGAGTTCGTAGTCTCTAAAAAACGGACCCGAATCTGGGGTCTGATCAATTTTGACCGCGCCCATGACCGTACCGTCGCCAAAGTAGAGTTCAACGTGAGACGCAAAGCCGGACGATTCGAGGTCCGCCTGGACCGAAGCTAAAGAATTGGTGAGACTTTGGGCTTCGGGAAAGGCGCTGAGGTTGTAGCCCCTCAATTCTTCTGCAGTGGCTATCTCAACAAGTGTAGGTTGGGTACTAGCGACGTTAAATAGGGTCTCTACTTGGTCATTGGTGGGGATGGGCGACATGGCAAAG
>CAYMQI010000100.1:0-2502 GCA_964392715.1 uncultured Pseudomonadales bacterium
CTTTCTTGTCATCCGAAGCTTTAGCGTAGGATGAAGCGAAGGAGGGCACCTCGGCGCGTTTTTAAAGGACAAGTGGGCAAGAGAGGACTCGAACCTCCACGGGTTGCCCCACACGCTCCTGAAGCGTGCGCGTCTGCCAATTCCGCCACTTGCCCAAAGCCTGGCAATTATATCAGAAAGTGCTCAAGTTGGAATACTTCCGAGACGCAAAAATCAAAAACACAAGACTACCCCCAGTTACTCTGTTATACTCCTACCAAACATTAATCAACTTGCGCTAAAATGTCAAAAGAAGACCATCCCTCCCCACAGCAAATTGCCTATTGGAATGAGACAGTTTTCCCAGGTGAAGCCAAGTCGCCCACCAACGGGCAGATCTTAATCATCAAAAGCATCAGAACTCGAGAACCCATCGACCAGCAACTCATTGACGCTCTTTATCCGGAAGATTCTCCAATGATTGTCCCTAAATGTATAATCGCCTCCTGGAACGAACTCTTTACAGAAAACCCTCAAGAAGTGGCTCGTCTCTCCCCTGCTCACGAATTTGCCTTTATAAACTCCTTATTTGGCGAATTTGAACCACCAAACAACCAACCACAATCAACCTCACTGCATGATCTCGTCAACCGAGCCATCTCCCAATTTGATGAAAACCAGGGGTCATAGCAAAACCATGAACATCCTCGCCCTCTGCGGCAGCCTCCAAAAAAGCTCTTACAACCGATCTGCTCTCAAATTTGCCCAAACCAACGCCCCCAAAGGGATAACTATTACTCAAGCCGATATTAGTAAATTGCCTTTCTTCAACCAGGACCTCGAAGCCAAACCGCCAGAATCGGTTATCAAGCTCCGCGACCAAATCAAATCAGCCGACGCCCTTCTTTTTGTCACCCCCGAATACAACTACTCCATCTCTTCCGTCCTCAAAAACGCCATCGAGTGGGGCTCCCGTCCCTATGGCCAGGGGGTTTTAATCCATAAACCCGCCGCCATTATGGGCGCTTCCATCGGCATGCTGGGCACCGCCCGCGCCCAGTACCACCTGCGGCAAATCCTCGTCCAAACCGACACTTACGTTATGAATCACCCCGAGGTCATGATCCCTTTTGCTTCTGACAAGTTTGGCACCTTGGGCAACCTTACAGACAAAGACACAGGCGAAAAAATCCTCGCCCTGATTGAAGCCCTCGTCTCCTGGTCCCAAAAATTCCCCGTCAAGTAAACTTCTCGACTGTAATTGACTTTCCACCCCCCATCTGCCAAGCTTAGACCGTAAGCATAAACCCCAAATATGAAGAAGCCCCTACTTATCGCTGCCTGGTTTTTGGTCGCTCCCACCGCCTTTGCCACCGCAACCCTCGCAGCCTACAAAATCCACAATAAGCCCCCCGTCGTCCTCGACCACCAGCAGGGTGGGGAAGAGGGCGCCCAAACCGCCTACGCCGGCGACCTCATCACCGGCCAAGTCAAAGGTCTGACCACCGCCGTCCAGACAGAAGACGCCCGCCCCATCATCATCGCCGAGTTTCTGGCGACAAACGACTCACCCCTCAAACCCTACGATTATTTCGGCCGTTTCCTCACCCAAATCGCCGACAAGTACAACCTCGACTTCAGGCTCTTGCCTTCCATCTCCATGCAGGAGAGTAACCTCTGCAAAAAAATCCCCGACGATAGCCACAACTGCTTGGGGCTTGGCATCCACTCCAAAGGCACTTGGGGCTTTGATTCCTACGAGGACAACTTCGAAACCGCTGCCAAAATCCTCAGGGAGAAATACTTGGATCAAGGCTTACTCACCCCAGACGACATCCAGAACAAATACACCCCCAGTAGCAACGGTTCTTGGGAGTTTGCCGTCAACCACTTTATGGTCGTGCTCGAAAACGCCGATTTCTAACCCCACTCGTCAGCCTTAAACTCTCAAGTGTTATTTTTCATTTTTCTTTTTGCATTTTTCGTTCTTTTGCGTCCTCATAACTTTCTCCATTAGCCCTTTTTACCTGATATATTAAGGCACAATAGGAGATATTAAGATATACTATTGACAACCTTATAACTACGTATATAATACGCACCAGATCCAAAGGTTTCCCTCACCGGGGTTACTTTTGGATTCATAAAAGAACCCAGGACGATCCCAAGTGGACCTGGGTTTTTTTACACCTATTTTCCCTGGTATAATGCCCCTAAACAGGCCAGAGTGCTGAAATTGGCAGACAGGCACGGCTTAGAACCGTGTGCCTCCGGGCGTGTGGGTTCAAGTCCCACCTCTGGCACAAACGCACGCCTGCTGGAAACCACCAGCGGATTTTTCGGGCGGCGGGGCCGAAAGAAAAGAAAGAATAGTTGCGCTTGCCCCACCCTTCCCGTGCGCGCGCAACAAAGTGGAACTCCCTTTAAGTTTGCCAAACGAGGATAAATAAGTTATCATAAAATGGCTAACAAGCATGATGTATCATTTATTTTATACCTTTTAATGGTATATGGCAAACGAAG